>JBOEHF010000175.1:0-1963 GCA_050633805.1 Candidatus Nitrosopumilus sp. | reverse complement strand
ATCCATTGGGAATGGCTCCAGTTACAACTACAATGTCCCCAGAAAAATTATCCTATGTTGCAATGAAATTTAAAAAAATGTGTGCCAGCATAATTCAACTCAAAAAGAAATATGACTTCAAAGTTGTTGTTGGTGGAAATGGCGCTTGGGAATTAGCTAAATCAGATAGAATGAAAATTCACGGAATTGACACAGTTGTTGTTGGAGAAGCAGATGAGTTAGCAGTAGATTTATTCCAAGATTTAGAAAAAAATGATGCACCAGAATTAATGCATTGTTTTGTAAGAAATCTTGAGAACATTCCAGTAATTGAAGGGCCAACAATCAATTCATTAATTGAGGCAATGCGAGGATGCGGAAGGGGTTGTGACTTTTGCGATGTAAACAAAAGATCAAAGAAAGATCTTCCACTTGAGAGATTAAAACATGAAGCAAAAACTAATCTAGATTATGGATTTGATTCAGTGTGGTTGCATTCAGATGAAATGTTACTTTATGGATGTGACAATAGAGACTTTGTTCCAAACAGAGATGCCATTGTTGATTTGTGGAAAGGCCTAAAAGGACTAGGTGCAAACTTTATC
Source organism: Candidatus Nitrosopumilus sp. (assembly GCA_050633805.1). GTDB lineage: Archaea > Thermoproteota > Nitrososphaeria > Nitrososphaerales > Nitrosopumilaceae > Nitrosopumilus. The sequence continues at coordinate 1,379 of JBOEHF010000175.1, read as the reverse complement.
GGTACAACCCACATGACATTTTCAGCAGTTGCAGCAGATCCATTATTGATGCAACAAATTTCACAAGTTAATGAACAAGATAAAACAGGTAGATGGCTTGCAACTAATTTAGGAATTGAAACAGTTGCACCAGCCATGGTAAAAAAACACTTGGGAGTAAAGACAAAGCCATTTGCACCAGAAGAATGGGGTAGTGTTGTAAGAGAAGGTGCAAAAATTCTAAACGAGAATCACTGGTTCCCAGCTGCAACAATAATAATTGGTTGGCCAGATGAAACACCGGACGATGTTCAATATACCATAGATATGATGAGTGATTTCAGAGAGATGGACTTTAGAGGATTGGTAGCACCATTGCTATACCAAGATTTTAGTGAAAAGAATTCAATGCACTTTGGAAACTTGAATGAGGCACAATTTACATTATTTTGGAAATGTTGGGAAAATAATCTACGGGTAATCAATGACATTATTCCAATTATTCTTAGAAATAAAACATATGGTCCTCCAATGAAAGTATTCATGTATGGAATTCTAAAAGCAGGTACTTGGGCAATAATGAGATATCTAAGAGGGTTATGTAAAGATCTATTCAATGGAAGAACCCCAGATGAAATTATTGACAAATATGCAAGAAACAGATCAGTGTCTGCACCAAAAATTCAAACTAAGAAATTATAGATTTTGTATAGCAGCATCTGCTATAGTATTTCGTTTTGGTGTAATACAGATAAAGTAAACTTTGTCTGCTCTTTCAACACTTTCAACTTTTTTAAATGATTTTGATGAAACATCAAATTCGTAAATTCCAGGTTCAAGTGAACCTTTTGCATAAAGCATGAGATAAGTTTCTCCAGTTGCAGGGCTAAGTGGGATAAATGACATTACATAATCTTTGTAAGAATTAATCGGCATAGTATTTTTCATTGGAGGTGCAGCAGATGCCATATACATTAGAAAATCTTCAATTGTTTCAAATTCTTCATATTCAACTTGCATGAAATATCATAATGCGTTTCAGTATAATAACCTAGAGTGAAGAAAGACTATTTTCTAGATTTTATCATTCTATTAACTTTGAATCCAATTAATGCAGGTGCTGCAATATACAATCCCAAATTTAATGCAATGACAGAAATTCCTAGTCCTAAGACTTCAACTTCTGAACCATCATCAGCTAAAGTCATGATAGACAATGTTGAAATCATTGGGGTGATTAATGCCCTAACTGCTTCTTGGAGCATTGGATTTTCTCTTTGCATATCAGCAATTGTTGGTGAGAATGAATAGTATAATTGGTTAAATCCAGACATAAATGCTGTTCCAGATGATGTACTCATTACAGTATTATCTCTAATTTCTCTAAGGAATTGAACTTG
>JBOEHF010000174.1:0-910 GCA_050633805.1 Candidatus Nitrosopumilus sp. | reverse complement strand
AGTAGAAAGTTGATTTAGTTTTCCCTCTAATTCTGCAATTTTAGATTCAAGATCTTTTTTTGTACTTGCTTTTTTTGTACTTGCTTTTTTTGTACTTGCTTTTTTTGCTGCCATTCCTTACAGTAGACACAACATTGTTTATTTACATTTTGATCATTGTAAATTTTCGTTCAATATAGTTGGCAAAAATAAAGAATAGTTTGTAAAAATTACATTTGGATGAATTAATCAGGTTCCCAAAATTGCATAACATACATGCAGTTATTACATCTCCACAATCTAACGTGAGTTCCATTGTTAGTATCAGCGACATAAGTTCCATCATCCATTTTCATAACAGTTGGAAGATAGTTTAGTTCATTATTTTCAAGCCATTCATTTTGCTGACAGTTAGGGCATTTGATTTTTGGAGTCATATGTGTTGTAGAATATGATCAAAGAAGAATATTACTATTAAAAATAGAAAAAGATGTTTTTGAATTAGAAACCTTTTGGTAACGTACCTTTTGCAGGTTTTGGAGCTTCTGGTGGGGGTGCTTGCTGCGTTTCTGCTGGTGCTTCAACGCCATCAAAAGTCATATTGACTCCACTAAATGATCCAAAGGTTTTATCAGCAGGATGGTGTGCGATTCTTGCTCTTGTTGCATAGTATTGGTTTGAACATGCTGTATAACCTGTCACTGTTGCTTTTTGTTCATTCCAATTTTTAGTTGGAACTTTTCCTACAGGAGCAGTTCGTCTTACAAAGTATCTGTTGGGAGCTGGAGAATAACCTGTTACTTTAGCTCTGTAATCATGAAATGATGTCATTGGAGCTGTATAGTATGCATTCTCTAATGCTTCTTGTGCAGTTGCTGGAGGCTGTGCTGTAGTATCAGCTGTCTTTGGTGCCTCTGCAGGTTTCTCTTCA
>JBOEHF010000173.1:0-3142 GCA_050633805.1 Candidatus Nitrosopumilus sp. | reverse complement strand
GCATTAGATATGAGAAATCAAAAAACAGCATCAATCTTCAAGCTTAGACACCATGTATTGCAATCACTCCGTGAAACATTGGCAAGTAAAAAATTCTTAGAGATCACCACACCAAAAATTATCGGCAGTGCCAGTGAAGGTGGTGCAGATTTGTTTTCACTGGACTATTTTGGAGACACAGCATACCTTGCTCAAAGTCCACAACTATACAAAGAACAAATGACGTTAGGATTAGAAAGAGTTTTTGAGATTTCAAACTTTTACAGAGCAGAGAATTCACATACAGGAAGACACTTGACAGAATTTACCAGTGTCGACATAGAGGCAGCATTTATGGATTATACGGATGTCATGGATGTGCTAGAGTCATTGGTGACGAACGTTTACAAGTTTACTGCAGAAAACTGCAAAAAAGAACAAGAGATGATTGAGCACACAATAGAAGTGCCAAAATCACCGTTTGAAAGAATCACATATAATCAATGTATTGAAGAATTGCAAGAAGCTGGGGAAAAAGTAGAATTTGGAGACGACCTAATGGATGCACATCTTAGAATCATAGGAAACAACCACCCAGGATTTTTCTTTTTGACGGACTGGCCGATGAAACTAAAACCATTTTACATCAGAGAAAAAGACGAAGATGCAACACTGTCACGTTCATTTGACTTGCAATTTGGATATTTAGAATTATCATCAGGCGGAACTAGGCTTCACAACTCAGAAATGCTCAAAGAAAGGCTAAAAGAACAAGGACTAGATCCTTCACAATTTACAGATCATCTTAAGACATTTGATTGGGGGATGCCACCACATTCAGGTTGGGGAATGGGTCTTGACAGATTGATGACCACACTAATTGGAATCGATAACGTTCGTGAAGTGGTACTATATCCAAGAGATCCAGACAGACTCAGACCTTAGAAATTCAAATTTTTAATGTAATAGGAAATACAGTAAAACATGATCGAACAGGAAGATGCAAAAAAAGTTGTCGAGGTAATTGGGAATAACCTCATCGGAGTATCACATGATTCAAGTAGTTTTGCAAAATTGCCCGATTCCTTTTGGGGGTATTTTGCAAGAGGTCATGACAAAAAAGGAACATTTGGGGTAATTGTAACTTATTCTGAGGAAGGCAAAGATGTGGATGAATTAATCAAAATGTATGAAGAATGGGCTGCAAAAAACAAAACTAAAGAGTCTGAATAACCTATTTTGTCTCTATGAGTAGTTTACGATATCCTTGACATTCTTTACAAATTGGCTTTCCTTTGTATTTTGGATTTCCATCAGAAATTTTTAATGTTCCAGGGGCCGATTTACAAATACAGCAAGATGCCATGATAAAAGAGTCAAAATTGCAATTAATAAAAATTGGCAATTATTCAAAAAGATGAAAAATGTGCTAAACATCACATCAGTTTCAAAAGGATTAAATTTTTTTCACTTTTTGAACTTTAACAGTAGTAGAAGGTCTAAGAATGTACTTTAAACGGAAACCATAACTCCGACATGGAAAATAGTCATCTGATTGCAAGAGGTATGTTGATTCTTGGGTTTGTCATGATGATGCCGATGCTCTGATTATATTTTTTACAATTTTTTAGAAGGATGAATACGATGTATCGTTGGCATATCTTGATTATGACCACAATTTTAGATCGGATTTCAATTGTCTTACAAACTGTGGATTCTTGCACATATTTTCATCTACATCATATCCAATTTTAATGATCTTAAGATTTGAATATTTTTGAAAAAAATTCTCAAGATTCCAGCATGGGGCGAACCAGTGAAAGAACTTTACGTGTGGATTGTAATCCACGTCATTTAAGATAAAAAATCGACTAAAATCATCTGTTATTTCTTCGTGACAGGTGTCACAAATGCGGGATTCGAATTTCACTACTTGTCTATGACTTGAATGTATAAAAAAAATGAACAACAAAAGAGAATATAGATAAACCACTTGGTTTAGTAACTTTATAATCACATGAATCCCAAAATGACAAATTTCAAAAAGAACAAATCTGCAAAAGAAAAGAAAAATCAAGCTCATAAGATAACTGACTATTCTCATGCACAAGATACCATTGAAATCATCCATGGTGCAAAAGATGCCGTTGCAAAGGGCATCAGGTTTATGAAAAACGTAGAAGAAAAGATGGACTTGTGTTATGATGAAAATTCACCATCCATAGTTCTAAATGTAAATGAATACAAAAACGGCTACATCGACATAAGAAAAAGAGGCGGAAAGATAAGAGTAATTACAGAAATTACCAAATACAACATCGAATACTGCAAGGCATTGATGAGCGTTGTTGATGAATTGCGACATCTTGACAACGTGCAAGGAGGCACTGCAATCAGCGAGACTGAGTATATGACAACTAACGTCCTTCATGAATCCAAACCACTAACTCAGGTAGTGTATAGCAATGTACGTGACATTGTAGAGCAACAACAAAAGTTTTTTGACAGTTTATGGAAAACTGCCATTCCAGTAAAACAAAAGTTCAATGAGTTTTCAAAAAAAATGGCTGGAGGAAACAACGATGTCTTTTCCGTATTGGGCAATGAGATTCGCCGTTACGTAATATTCTATTTGTTTGAAGAAGACATGACAGCATCTCATCTGTCAAAAAAATTGAACATGACTTTACAAGCTATGCAAAAACATTTACCAAAATTAATTGAGACGGGCATAATTGAAAAAAACTCTGATGGCAAAATTTCTCTAACTGAAATCGGACATACGTTGGCAAATCAAATTCCTTCGATCGAATTCTTATCTGAAAATGAATCCTATCTTAAAACACATTCATTGTCTTCGCTGCCCACACAGTTTTTACAGAGAATTGGAGATTTGGAAAAATTTGAGATGGTCTCTAAATTTAAGAACAATGAAAAATACGCTGATTTTCTGACTGAGGCAGAAGAGTACATCAAAATCATCTCAACGCAAAATCACTTTAATTTAGATGCGTCTACTATTTCAAAAATGTCTAAAAAGAAAATCAGAATATCTCAAATTTCTGATGAAATTACTCCCATTCCCAAAATACAGAAAAAACAAAAAAAGCTTCAAAAAGAACTACTCAAACAAGATGATGTAATTTTTGGAAAAAAAGCTTCA
>JBOEHF010000172.1:0-2502 GCA_050633805.1 Candidatus Nitrosopumilus sp. | reverse complement strand
AAGAAAATATTATTTTGAGAATCCTTACGTCTGAGAAACCCTTGAGGATCAACAAAAAGAAATTTTGAATCTTGTTTTATTTTTTTAAATGAATCATCAGAAATTTCATGATATATCGGACTAACAATATGACCATCCGCATCTGAAGAAGTGTATTCTATTGGTTCACATTCATTTTCAAGTCTAAGCATCCTATCAGAACCATTAATAGAGATGGCAAATTTTGTAGTGTTTTTTGTAGATTCAGAATTTGTGAAATCAATTTTATGTTCAGTTAGATATTGCTTTGGAAAATCAGGGCCAAATTTGGTAAACAAGTTAACATCAAATTTGAATTGTCTTGCAGTTATTCCACAATAGCAAGATGCTCCACCGATTTGTTCATAGTTTTTCCCATCAAGTGTTATAGTGTCAATTGCACAATGTGATAAAACGGCTAATTTCATTTCTTTTAATTTTGATCAGTATAGATTTAGTTTTTTGCATTATTCTTGGAAGCACAATCATGGCAAAGGATTTTCCCTTTGACGGGCTCCAATTCTACTCCAGATCTGAAACAGGAATGACACAATCCACGCATGTAATATCAATAGAAATGAATCGATCTAGGATTAAAACTTGAGGGATTTTACTCTAAATTCTAGGCACAAAATACCAAATTTTGTCTAAAATTCTACAAGAATATAAGGAGGCAAATTAGTTCATGTGCATGCCACTTAAGCGTGCAAGTAGAGGTCGTACAAAAGGAGGAAAAGGTTCCTCAGGTGTTGTACAATGTACAAACTGCGGTCAAACAGTCCCAAAAGACAAAGCAAAAAAAGTCACATCCAAATTAAATTTGGTTGAACATACCTTGGCAAAAGAACTACGTGCACAAGGAGCATATATTGCATCACCAACAGTTTTGAAACATTACTGTATTTCATGCGCAATTCACTTCAAGATTCTAAAAATTAGATCAGCAGATAACAGAAGAAAACGCGGTAAACTACGTTAGTATTATTCTTCAATATTTTTTGCAGTAAATATCATTCTCTGAATTAAAGTAATTCCTGCAATTATCACTACAACAATTACAGCATAATCCATGAATCCAATCATGCCAATTATTGCAATTACCAATAATCTTTCAGCCCTTTCGCCAATTCCGATTCCCTGAAGTTTGATATTGATAATATCGGATTTTGCTCTTGCATAGCTTACCAACAAAGACAATGTGATTGCAAGTAAGACAAGATAGGGTTCTGCATAACCGCCAATTAAAATTCCTAAAAATATTGCAACTTCTGCAATCTTATCAAACATTGAATCAAGATACTCACCTTTTTTTGACGTCTTTCCAGTGACTCGTGCAACTTGCCCATCCACCATATCGAAAAACCCTGAAACAAGTAACAAAATACCTCCAATAATTAATCCAAATTCAACCCCCATTCCATAAACAATTGCAGAAACAAGTGCGAATCCTAAACCTACACAAGTCCAAAAGTTAGCAGACAATCCCGTAGATGCAAATCCTTTGCCTATTTTTTCAAGAGTAGGACGAAGTGTAGCTCTGAGATTGTTTAGCACGAGATACACCCAAAATACCATCTAATAAAGTGAGTAGGAGAGGAATTGAGGCAAAACAGGGTAAAATTAATCAAATTTTTCAAATCACCATGGAATCAGTTAGGAATTCCAAAATCAAGGATTTTTAATTTTTAGATAAATTGATGGCAATTAGAGTAGAGATAATTTTTGCAGCTAATGATGCAGTAGAGCCATTATCATGGTATGGGTTTAATTCCACAATATCAACACCTGTAACTTTGGTTTCTTGAAAAGTGTTGATCATATCAAAGAGTTCTCTTGAGGTAATTCCTACAGCTTCAGGATTTCCAACACCAGGGGCAAAGGCAGGATCTAAAACATCAAGATCAAAACTAGAATAAATAGAATCAAATGTAGATACGTAATCTTTCAAAAGGCCAGGGCCCTTTCCATCACGAATTTCCTTATCAGTAATTATTTTAATTTTATTTTCAGTGAGAAATTCTAATTCTTCTTTGACAAAGGCTCGAGCACCAACATGTATAATATTTTCAGATCCTCGCTCTTCAACAATTCTTCTCAAATATGATGCATGGCTTAGTTTGATATCTGCAAACTCATCTCTTAAATCATAATGTGCATCAAAAACGACATATCCGGTTTCTTTTGGAAAACTAGTGTATGTTCCATATGTAATGGAATGCTCTCCTCCCAAAATGAACAACTGTCTTTGTTTTGAGACAAGTTCGGTAGTAATTTTTTTCACCATATCAATCATTTCAGTTGCAACAACAGTATGACGCGTGTTTCCCAAATCTTCAATATTGACAGTCTCTAAATCAATTCCCAATTCAGGGTGAAAAATTTCAATATTGTTAAATGAATCTCGAATAGCATCAGGGCCAAATCTGCAACCAGGTTTGTAAGAGTGAGTTGCATCAAAAGGAATTCCAAATATTGTTGCAACAG
>JBOEHF010000171.1:1316-1648 GCA_050633805.1 Candidatus Nitrosopumilus sp. | reverse complement strand
AATTTAAGATTCTGAGAATATCGATTCTATTGGGACTTGCCATTACAGAAAATATCATTCTAACACGTTTTGAAGTAGATTGTAAGATTCCACCTCTCTTTGGATCTGAATCACCATCCATATCAGATTCCAAATCTGCATCTATGTCTGAGTCATCAATATCTTCATCTATGTCCGTATCCAAGTTAGGATCTAAATCTAATTCTAGTTCTTCCTTACTTGATTTCATTATTGCCTCTAGAGTTTAGGAGTAAATAAGACTTGTGACTAGATCATGGTTTTACTTTATAGATCAAATTTCTTAAAAATGTTAAAAAGATCTTTATTGAAGA
>JBOEHF010000171.1:0-1297 GCA_050633805.1 Candidatus Nitrosopumilus sp. | reverse complement strand
GATGGACACTTTCCATTTGTTGGATTAAGTACATCTTTGAGAGATTTTAACATCTTCATGTTTGTGATCTTTTCACCGCATTTACCACATGTAATTTCTACTGACATGAAGATGATCACATATGCAAAATAATTAAGAAAAGATTTTGATTTTTTTTAATAATTCAAGCAAATTATTTTACTGCTTTTCGATAACGATTCCTCGTTCATCAAAACCAGTAATTTTTGCTGGAGTTCCGACTGGAAGATCTGCAGGGGTGGCAATTCCGCCCATAAATCCAGAAATCCTCAAATCAGAATTGTCCAATTCTAGCACCACAAAGGCATATGGAGTATATTTCTCAAAGCCTGCTGGAGGCACAGTAATTATGGTATAAGTTGCAACTTTACCTCCTCCATCCAAAAGCACATCTTCAAAGCCTTTACTACCACATTTCCTACAAAAATATGCAGTTGACAAATGAAGGAATCCACAGTCAGTACATTTGTGAGTTAGAAGTTTGCCATTCTTGGCATTTTCAATTACTTGTTCTTCAATAGACATTTTACACACTCTGGAAAACATGAACAGCGCAACTTGCGCCAGTTGCACCAAAGTTATGAGTTAAACCAATCTTTGCATCTTTTACAGTTCTTTCACCTGCATTTCCAGTTAATTGATCATATACTTCAACAACTTGCCCAACACCTGTAGCTCCAATTGGATGTCCTTTTGATTTAAGACCACCTGATGGATTAATGGAAATATCAGAATTTAATTTTGTTCTACCTTCACGAACTGCTTGAACACCTTTTCCTTTCTCAAAGAATCCCAAGTCTTCTGTATCAACAACTTCTGCAATTGTAAAACAGTCATGTACTTCTGCAAAGTCTACATCTTTTGCAGTAATACCTGCCATCTTGTATGCATCAGCTGCTGCAAGCTTTGTACTTGGGATAGTTGTCATGTGATCACGTCCTTGCAATGCAGCAGGAGAGCCACCACGACCTGAACCAACACATTCAACATAATCACCACCATGTTCTTTTGCAAACTTTTCGGAACATAAAATTACAGAACTTGCTCCATCCGAAAACGGACAGCAATCAAATAGTTTTAGTGGACTTGCAACTACTGCAGAATTCAATACGTCATCAACCGTAATTTTTTTCTGCATGTGAGCTTTTGGATTAAGTACACCATTATCATGATTCTTTACTGCAACTCTTGCAAAATCTTCTTCAGTTGTGTTAAACTCTGTCATGTAAGCTCTCGCCATGGATGCAAACAATCCTGGAAATGATGCACCTGCTTGACC
>JBOEHF010000170.1:301-1013 GCA_050633805.1 Candidatus Nitrosopumilus sp. | reverse complement strand
TGCTTGATTTTAGATTACGTTCATTTGAAATTTTTATGAAAAAACCAATGCCAACTTGGGGTGGGGATCTCAGTGTAATTGATTTCCAAAATATTTACTATTATGCAAAAGCATCTGACAAAGTAGAAAAGAACTGGGATGATGTTCCAGAAAATGTCAAAAACACATTTGATAAACTTGGAATTCCTGAAGCTGAAAAGAAATTCTTGGCAGGTGTTGGTGCACAATACGAATCAGAAGTTGTATACCACAGTCTAAGAGAAGACTTGGCAAAACAAGGTGTTCTCTTTTTAGATACTGATGCAGCTCTAATCGAACATCCGGAGATATTCAAAAAGTACTTTGGTAAAATTATTCCTCCAGAGGATAACAAATTTGCAGCACTTAACAGTGCAGTTTGGAGCGGTGGTTCATTTATCTATGTTCCACCTGGCGTCAAAGTGGATATGCCTCTACAAGCATACTTTAGAATTAACGCAGAAAACATTGGTCAGTTTGAAAGAACATTGATCATTGTAGACGAAGGTGCAGAAGTCCATTACATTGAAGGATGTACTGCTCCTGTCTATTCTTCAGAATCTTTACACTCTGCAGTTGTAGAGTTAGTTGCACACAAGGATGCAAAACTAAGATACACTACAATTCAAAACTGGAGTCCTGATGTTTACAATCTTGTAACAAAACGTGCTTATGCATATGAAGGTGCAACAGT
>JBOEHF010000170.1:0-253 GCA_050633805.1 Candidatus Nitrosopumilus sp. | reverse complement strand
GGTAGTAAACTAACAATGAAGTATCCTGGAGTTTATCTAATGGGTGAGAGAGCCTATGGTGAAACACTATCAATTGCCTTTGCTGGTAAGGGACAACACCAAGATACAGGCGCAAAGATGGTTCATCTCGCACCAAATACCACTTCTAAAGTTACATCAAAGTCAGTAAGTAGACTAGATGGACGTTCCACTTACAGAGGGATGCTAAATGTGGCAAAAGGTGCTACTGGTGTAAAATCCACTGTAAGATGTG
>JBOEHF010000169.1:0-1326 GCA_050633805.1 Candidatus Nitrosopumilus sp. | reverse complement strand
TTGACTCAGATAGCCTATTTGATCGATGAAGTTCTTTAATTTTTATGCAAATTTTATTCTGCATAATCTTTAAAAACCTCCCCGCCTCTTGAATTTCGACATTCATGGCTGAAAAAAAAATTGCAAAAAAAACTGCAAAAAAAACTGCAAAAAAATCAACTGAAAAGAAAACAACCAAACCAAAAACAACCAAATCTAAGGCAAAATCTAAGAAGGCAAAAGAAGAGCCTTCTGGCGATATGGGTATTGTCATAGTTGATGATGATATCGAAATTGATCAAGAAAAAGTCAATGAAGAAAGACGGGCATATCTAGAAGAAGCTCGCTCCCAAGAAGCATTTGACTAGGAATCTTTATCCATTCTGGTGACGTATACTATTCATGCGTGCTCTGTGTTTAATTACTGTAAAGCCTGGCAAAGTAGATTCAGTTGTAGCAATATTGAAAAAGAAAAGAAAAACTGTAAAACAAATCCTGGTGGTTGCAGGCCGAGCTGACATCAGTGTTCTATTACAAGGCACTATTAACGAAATTAATAACATGGTGATTGATTTTAAAAAAATCAAAGATATTGTTACCACAGAAACTCTAATTGAAGTGGAGGTTGACATGGGATGGTAAGGGCAATAATTTTGGTCAAATCTCCAAAAAAACTAATTGCTGCTAGATTGAAAAAAATATCATCTGTTGCAGATTCCTTTCCTACAAGTGGTCAATTTGACGCTGTTGCAATAATTGATGTCAAAGAACTGTTTGAGATCAAAGAGATTGCAAACCAAATTCAGAAAATCAAAGGTGTAGATAGAACTGAAACTATGGTTGAAGTCCAATGACGCAATGGATTTAAAGAACTTCTAGCTAGTATAACTGTGAACATCAAAAAAGTAGGCAATGTAATTTTAGCAGTTAAAGACATTGACAAATCCCTACAATTTTACAATGAAATCATAGGCCTTCCAATCAAAAGCCAGAGAAGATCTTGGGTTGATTTAGGTACTACTGGTGCTCTATTGAGTTTGCATCCCGCATCGTTGACAGCACAGCATGTCGGCGATTCTATTGACAATGGAATTACTATTGGATTCCTAGTCGGCGATGTACAGTCTGCTGTTGATGAATTAAAAGAAAAAGGTGTCACTGTTCATCGTGATGTAATTGAAAAAGATGCAGGAAAAAATGCAATAATTTTGGATCCTGACGGCTATCTTATTTCATTATTCGAACCTATCTTTGAAGACAAAGATCAACAAACAAGCGGATATCATGGATTTACACCATCTTAGATTGTCTTTTTAATTGAAGAGATAATCTTCTCTAAGTCTTTTT
>JBOEHF010000168.1:0-3578 GCA_050633805.1 Candidatus Nitrosopumilus sp. | reverse complement strand
AACCCATCTCATCCATACTTTGAATAAAATCCACAGGCTCATCATTTAGAGTTACAAAAAATTTTTCATTTCCTGAAATTGGAGGAAATTCAAAATTAGCATATGTCTCTAATGGATAGCTGTTATACCCACGAATACTCATTGTTGTTCCTTTTTCATCAAACTTTGCAGCAGAATACCATGCTCCTGAATCATATCTGAAATCAAAGTCGCCACCATTCTTCTTTGCAGTTACTGGAATTACGGTAGTATCAACTGGTGCAAAGCAGCTGTAGTAAAAGACATCACCAGTAATTGCAGGATCAGGATACATTGTAAAAGGTAAAATTTCTCCCGGTTCAATTTTTTCAATAAATTCAATATTTTGTGTAATGTCTAAGACATTCTCATAGCCATGAACGACGGCATAAATTTTAGGATAAAATATGGTTTCACTTCCTGTATTTTGAATTCTTCCTGAAATATGTCCATCATTATGTTTGATCAGAGTTTTATCATATATTACTTGGATTGGAATTTCATTTGTTACTGTTTTTTCAAATTTTATATCTGGATTTACAAGAATTGGGGTATTAGACGAAATTTCTGGGAATTTTATCTTAAAGGGAATTTCTTTTTCAGGGCCTATAGGAACATGGGTGATTGTTTTTGAAATAATTTCAGAATCATCAATTACAGAGACAGTGATTGTTGGAATTATTCCAAAATCATTAGTATTTTTTACATTTCCAACAACAGTATAGATTCCGTTTGCATCAAGATATCCCAGATACTCATGTAATGGAACATAGACATCTGCTGAAGCTAATTGTGGAACAAAAAAGATTACAAAAAATAATCCTAGCAATAAAGGAATTTTTGTGCGTAAAATCCTACAAGGAGTTGAAAATATCTTCGAATCCAGATGTTGGTTTCTCAAGTAGGCTTGGTCTATAGTCTTCAATTAATTTATCTATAAGATCTCTTGCTTTAATATGATATCTTTTTTTGAGCTGTACATATTTTATTTCTACTAATTCATCCTCTACAAGTTGTGATAGGTATAATGAAACAGTGGATGGGGATTTTTTTACTGTTTTGACTAATTCAGAAAATTCTAATCCTTCATTTTCTACTAATGCAAGAAGTAAATCACGTGGAGTTTGTTTTCGTAAAGCTTTGATAACTACAGATTCGGCTTCGGTAATTTGTGGCGGATAAAATCTTACTTGTCTTGGGCCACGGTTGGCTTTGATGATTCCATTTTTTTCTAGTTTCTCTAAATAATGGCTTAGGACTCCATTTTTCAATCCAGATGAACGCATAATTTCACGGAATTGAATTCCAGGGTTTTTCTCTATAATTTGTTGAATTTGTGAATCTCTATCAGTCATTTCTAAACACTCCTAATGCTAATAATCCTAGTGTCACAAACGTCAATAAATGTCCTATCTCAGAAATTGACATTAGATCAAAATCAAAGACAGTTGGCCAGGTGGCATCAACTAGTAAAACAACTTCAGCGCCAATGAAATTTGCAAATGCCACTGCACTAAGTAAGAGGCGTTTAGTCCTTAATCTGTAATATGCAAACACCGCAAGAACTGTAATGAATACGGCAAGTGTGATTCCTCCAACATGTAAGAAAATGTGTGCCAGATGATATCCATGTAACAGATGAGGAATAATAATTGGTAAAGCCAAAATTGCAATTACACCAGTAACTACAACAGAGAATAGTGTAGATTTTCTTTCAAGTATTGTTTCAGGCCTAAACAATGTGATCAAAATTACCCGATTATTCATTTAAAGCGACTGGTTCATTTCTCGAACTAGCATCGATCAGACACGAATGATTCCTTGCTTAATTAAAAATTCCAGTCCCTGAACAAAGGTTTCATCACCAATTTGTCCCTCTGCCCACCATTCAGCATTGTTTTTAATCCATGAAGGGATTTCTTTAGTCTCTGTTGTTTCTTGTTGTGATTGAGGAATTATAATAATATCATTTTTTATTAAATATTCAATTCCTTGAATGAATGTATTATCATCAATTTGTTCCTCAGACCACCATAATGCATTGTTTTTAATCCAATCAGGTATTGAAATCGCATTAGATACTATTCTATCAACAACAACAGGAAATGTTGTCTTTGCAAGATTATTGCCATCTAAATTATTGAAATTCAAATTTACTATACCTGTAATGTCTTTAGGAATCATAAATTCAGCTATATTGTGTTCACCCTTAGAATCAGTACTTGTTCCACTTTGCTCAAAAATTATTTTTTCATTTTGAGTAACCGAAAAATCATAAGTTGTAGAAACAGGTCTATTCTTTAAGAAAATATCAGTTACATCAAAAAGTATTTTTGTGTTTGAATTAGATTTTAGATTCTCAGGTTCCATAGATACCAAAATTCTAAATTGACCATTTTCAGTAACGGAACTTAAATGAGTATAGTCACGGTCAGGTTTTATTACAAAGTTCATTCCGTTTTGATTAGAACCATTTTCAAATATGTTTAGTAATTCTTTTTGATAGATAATAAAATGAACTACACGTCCATCAGAAAAAAAATCATCAACATTTACAATATCATCAGAGAGTTTAACTCCATTTACATTCATTGAAAACCCAGATACTAGCAAGTCTCCAAATGTTTTTGGGATTACAAGCTCTTCATGAACAACAGAAGTTTGATTTATGTTAGATTCACTCCACTCAAAAGGCATAGAATAACTGATTTCTTTTGAATTGGAATCATATTGAAAGTCTGAGATCTCATCATAATACGTAACTACTTCAATATTTTGTTCTCCAAAGTTTGGATCAACAAAATTGTGTTTTGTTGTTTGAGCAACAGAAATTCCTGCATTAAAGACAAGTGGTTCTGCTAGTTTTTGAGAATAATCTTCTGCTGCAAGTATACTAATATCAAATTTATACAAACCGCCCTCACTGAGTTTTGGTCCCTTTACATGCACCATTCTACTTTCCAATCCCAATAAAGAGCCAATAATTCCATCATCAGTGTGTTCTTCAATTACAATAGAATCGGAATCTTCTGAAACAAAATTGAAAACTATGAATCCATTATCTGCTTTGAACTCTTGTTCAAAAAGAAAAGTTTCACCTCGATGAGATGTAATCAAAAATGTAACATCACGTAGTGTAATTTTAGAATCAAAATCAATCATTGAGATGGAAATCTGTTGATCATCACTTGTTTCGGGATCACTTTGTGAAGATGAAATTTCTAAAGTAACTTGTTTTCCGTTAAATTCTACAGGAGGAAAAGTTTCGCTACCTACTCCATGACCAAATGCGTCATCATATGCAAAAACAGATGAAAATGTTAGAATAGCAAATAATAGTAATTTTTTCAAATTATGTCCACTTGTTTGGATCTTTTTTGCGGATTTCTTTTCCATCAATTGTAATTTGATCTTGTTCTTCAAATACAGTATGCCATTTTCCATTATCTGGAAAAATTTTGTTCATTTCTTTTAATTTGTCACTGGTTGGTGCTTTGTTCATCAAAGCCCCCCATCTCATGTTTGGGACTTTTGGCATGATGTCATTGATGTCTTTCATT
>JBOEHF010000167.1:0-462 GCA_050633805.1 Candidatus Nitrosopumilus sp. | reverse complement strand
TTAAACATGTGAGTTAGTACACGTGCTCTAATTCTATCAACTAGTGAAAATGAAAGTAATGCTGTACCTACTACAAGTGTACCACCAATTACATATCTCGTATTATAGTCAATTTGATCTGTAAAGAATAGATTAATTCCTGCCCAAATAATACCAATTCCAATTATTCCTTCAATTGTTGAAACATAGTTTAGATATCGTGGTTTTCCTTCATTAGAGTCTTGTAAGAAAGATGTGATTACGTGTATTATTCTATGAACCCCGACATACAAAACTAAACGAAGACCAATTGCTGCAAGTAATGGAGGAATGAAAATTACTAATCCAGGAATCATCGGTACAACATTTTCTGCTGCATAATTTGGATTGGTATCAGGTGTAACAAATGGTAGAGTAAATATTGATGGTAAGTTTTCCAGTCCCAAAGTATTTCCATCAACTAATGACATTGCTGCAAATCCA
>JBOEHF010000166.1:0-5645 GCA_050633805.1 Candidatus Nitrosopumilus sp. | reverse complement strand
ACCTTTGATTTACCTGAAGGTGCAGTCAGATTAGCATCATCTGAGTATTATGTTAATCAGGCATTTAGATACAAAAGTGCAGTAGGACTACAATTCCATCTGGAAGTAAATGAGGATATGGTAAATCTATGGATTGATAACACTGAGGACAAATTGCAAAAAATTCCCTACATTGATCCTCAAAAAATTAGATCAGAAATTGATGAAAATATTCCAATTGTAAAATCAAACATGAAGAATTTTTACAACAATTTCAAATCTTCATTCGATCTTTGACCAAAGTTTAATACACAAAATTCGATTTATGACCAATGTTTAATAGCCTTTTTCACCTATCTGACTCATTGAATCCAAGAGACCCTTCACTGATTGGAATTGAATGGACTGACTTTGCAACCGTCAAGAGATGGAAGGACCAACATGCTGTAATTCAGTCCTAAGATCTAGAATTAGATTAGTAATATTGTAGTAATAATCGGCTTCAAATAATAAATTTCATTTTCTTAATTAGTTCTCTTTTGATTTCAAGAAAAAATTCATTTTTGTGTTTATTTTTTCTCTGTCAAATAATAGTAAATTTGTCCTGTTGGCTCTACTGCTTTGATTGATGAGGATGACAAACAAACACAAGGCAGCTATGGAAGAATGATAGGAGTCATCATCTGCAATGGAATTAATCTTAATGAGGAACTGCTTGATGCAGATTTGGGATACCTTGATTCTGGATTTTGCAGTATCCGTGAGTTTTCAAGTCATTCCTGGGTACAAAAACACGGATGTACAATCTCCGAATCTCAGATAATAATTCATGAAATCCAAAATGGCTGTGATTCATCATATCCTGATTTCTGCATTGCCTTCCCTCCGCCAGACTTGGATTGCGGGGACATCTCACAGAAGAGATTCACAGTTCTGCAACCTGATCCGCATAGGTTTGATGGGGACAAAGATGGCATCGGTTGTGAATCATGACAGAAAAAATGATTCGATGATGTATTGCACCTGGCAAATCATGCAGAAGACATCTCTAAAAACAAGGATTATCTTTGGGTTCGGATAGGGCAAATTTCTTAAACATATTTTGGAAAAATGAGTCTGACTTGTTTGTAAGGGAGGAAGAGTTTGGAGTGGAGAAAAAGTAAGACATGAAAGTTAAATTAATGAAGAAGTAAATAATAACATGACAGAACTGCACGAAAAAGGATTCATGCTGATTCCCGAAGAGTCCTTGGGACCGTGTGAAAATTGCGGGGACAGAACAATCATAAAATTCTGCAGGATGTACAACGGGTATATCGGCAAATGCACCACATGCAATGTCAACTGGAGGGAATCTTAGATGACAGAAGATAAAAAAAATCCCAACAGCACACTTGGAAAGTTAAAAGCCATTAGGGAAAAAATGAAAAAAGAATTGGAAGAACATTTTCAGGAACTGTCCGCAAATCCAACGCCTAAAAGGAGACAGAAATTAGACCTGAAGGTGGCCATGCTGCGAGAAACACTTACTGATAATTTCAAGATGATAGAGAAGGAGAGAAGCAAACATAACAAAAAATAAAGAATGAGATTAAAGAAGGAATGTCAAATGAATGAAGCACAAAAATCTCAAAGATCCAAGAATGAAAAGATTGTCATAGCTGCAGTCCTGATTGTAATTTTAGTGGGTATTTCATACATGGCGTATGATTATGTGACAACGATGGAGCAATTGGATGATCTAAAAACGGAATCGAATGAGAATTTATCTTTGACTGAAAATTCAAACATTGATTCTGTCGGAAATGATGATGACACTTGAAGGAGGATGTGCATTGAATGGCTAGAAAACCAGGTTCGCCTAGGCACGTCAAATCCCTAACACAAGATTAAATCAAAGGTATATTCATAATCAATATTTTGGTTTGTGAGTGGTTTAGTGCGCTTCCTGAATGTGATGTTTCCAATTCTTGCACCTTTGGGCATAGCAGGAGCTGCCAAGGCGGCAATTGAGAACGCCGGTGCTGTAAGAAAAGCAATACCTGAAAACATCAAAAAGATAATTCAGGATGAGGCCAAAAAAGGTGTTGACTCAGTAAGATCACCTACTGGTTAATCACTTTTCTTTTTTCTAATCAGTCGTGATCATCATCGTCGAAACTGCGCCTTGCAGGCCTTACTGGAATGTACATAATACTCAATATAAGGAATAGTTGATTTTTCTATTTACCGTTCACTGACAAATCGTTCATCGGGGTTATATTGTCAAAACACAAGTGACATTGCCGTCATGAGGTTTGTAGGTAAACCCCAGTTGGATGTCCCATACGGAATCAAAAACCTTCGAAATTGAAAATCATTTTTCATTAAAACGGTTAATGGTTATGTGTTGTTTTTACTGTGAATGATAGCAACTATCGTATTTTCAGAGAGAGTTAATCATGTCCTCAAATCCCGATACTGGTTTATCTAACCTTCCTGGATGATGATCTTCAATTAATCTGTCAATCAACTTTTTGTTTAGGAGACGATATCTCTTTTTACGATCATGTCCTAAGGCTGTCTTTACAATTTTGTCCACGAGTAATTGCGAAAGATAAATGGATACTGTTGAAGGGGATTTTGATACGTTATTGACAATTTGGCTAAACTTGAGATCTTTTTTGTCACTGTTTTCTGCGTCATTTAACATTAGGGTGCAGATAATGTCTCTGGGGGTCTTTCTCCTTAATGCCTTGGCAACTTTGGACTCTTCTTCTGAAAAATTTCTGGGATAGAATCTGGTCTGACGTGGAACTCTCTCTACCAATATGGATTCTGTTTTTTCCAGTATCCTTAGATGATGGCTGAGGACACCATTTTTCAATTTTGTTTGTCTCATTATGTCTCTGAATTGAATTCCTGGATTTTTTTCTATCAGTTCTGTTAATTTTGTCCTTCTGTTTTTGGCGCTTATCTTTACAGAATATGAAAGGGAGGTTGCATCTTTTTTGCAGTCAAGACATAGGCAGTCACTCATCTAATAGTCACCTGCAAATGGAGTAACGGAAAAACTGAAAATGAAAATGATGAAAATATGCCAGATGTGAGTGTCATTATTGTTTCCTCACATTGGGTACGTCTTCTTGTTCTAGCCATGCTTCCCTCCTGGTCTGCATCAGTGCCCAAACAGAGCCAATTACGACTCCAACCTGGACTACTTTGGATACCGCGCCCAGATGGCCAATCTTTCCTGCGTGCTCCAAGCCAAATGCGATTGCACCTGCATCAGTTCTAGTGACTGCATACAATGCAATTATTCCAATAGTTCCTGCTATGGTTACAAGATATGGAGCAGAACTGTTTGGACTCTTTAGCATCCAAACTGCAACTGGAATGTATGCTATGGCCGCCACCAAGAAGAACGGTCCTTTTATCATGTCTTGCTCTTCAAATAGTTCTTCTGATGTCTCAACAAAGTAAACGGCAGAGGTTGCTATCATAAGACCAACGACAATTCCAATCAAAGATTTTTGATTCATGACTTACATTAGAGAATTTGAGATTAAAATGCAGAATGTATCTTCCATTAGTGGTTTCCACATCTGAAAGCTTATAGTGGAAATTATCTATTCTCATTATATGAAATAATTAACTGTCGATAGTAATGCAAGTATTAGATCATGTTTTCAAAATTGAAGACAGTAGTAAAAAAGACAACATTCTAGAAATTGTTGCCGACAAATATTGTAGAGCAATTTTAGACACTACAATGTACAAACCAAAATCAGTAATGGAAATAGCCATAGATGCTAAGATTCCATTAAGTACAGTGTATCGTAGATTGCAATCCCTTGAGGAGCAAAAATTACTCTGGACATCAGAGGGGAAATTAATGAAGAAGGCAAGAGGATGTTCCTATACAAAAGCAAGATTAAAGGAATCAAATGCAATTTCAACAGAGGACAAATAGAAGTTGAGATGATTCTCAACAGATAATTTCTTTATTTTATTTTTAGTTTCCATAAATGAAAACCAGATATGGAAAATCTGTGTTCGGCTTTAATGTGATATTGTGCAATTATAATTAATGTATAACAAAGTACAACATTTAGGATTTGTTTTTACTGTATTGATGTTGTTTGTATTATCTTCAAATCAAGTTTATGCTACAACTGATACTGTAAATGACAATAGTATTTCAAATGAAACTGTTCGTAAAATCTCTGAAAATATTTACGCATTTCAGTTCAAGTATTGTTCTACAACATACAATCAAGATGCATTAGGTGTGATTGTCTCATCAGATACTGAAAAAATTCCTCTTCAAATAGATCCCAACATTCAGATAGATGAATGTCATCAATATGGAACTCAGATTCGTGTATTTTCTGAAAAATCACTAGAAACATCAGTTTTTTATGAAAAAGACATGAATAAACTATTCAAGAACTTTGATGAAAAAAAGATGAATCTCGAGAAGGATCTAGTCTATCTTGAACAAAAATTGCTCAGATTGGAAAATCCTGAAATTGATGAGGATAATTCAGAGAAAACAATCCAAGTGAAAAAGAGAATGAAATTGATAGAATATGTTATTGAATCTTACAGGCAGGGTTTGAGTACTCTAACAGCCTTGAAATGAATTGTCATAGTACTAATCTCATTTTTTATTCTTCAAACTCTTTCCAATACTTCTCCATTAATTCTCGTGGTTTGAGATACAGCAAAAGAAGATGTGCATACACTGCTTGACTGAAGAATAGATTAACGATAAAACAGAATTTGTGATCTGATGTGATATTATGATAAAAAACTAAATCTTGCAATTTTTCTAAAATTTGTTGTAAAAATAATTGCTAAACTTCGGTTAAAGCATTACTTTAATATACTGAGTTTTGATTTTATCGATAGAACGATGGCTACAGTTAAGAAAATTTTTGATGAAATTATTGAAACTGATCACAAAGTCATCACTGAAGAAACGTCAAAATCCATCCTCAAAACTTATGGTGTTAAAGTACCACCTTATGCTTTGGTTACTTCTGCCGATGAAGCAGCAAAACAAGCAAAAAAGATTGGATTTCCATTAGTTATGAAAGTGGTATCTCCACAAATTTTACACAAAACTGATGTTGGTGGAGTCAAAGTTGGTCTAGACAATGTTGCTGATGTCAAAAAAACATTTACTGACATGTATGGCAGACTCTCTAAAAAGAAAGGAGTTGATGTTAAAGGAATTCTTTTGGAAAAAATGGTTCCAAAAGGTGTTGAACTGATTGTAGGCATTCAAAATGATTCTC
Organism: Candidatus Nitrosopumilus sp.; assembly: GCA_050633805.1. Lineage (GTDB taxonomy): Archaea > Thermoproteota > Nitrososphaeria > Nitrososphaerales > Nitrosopumilaceae > Nitrosopumilus. The sequence continues at coordinate 384 of JBOEHF010000166.1, read as the reverse complement.
AATTTGGTCCAATCATTATGGTAGGACTAGGTGGTATTATGACAGAAGTTATGAAAGATGTTGCATTTAGAATGCTTCCAATCACAACTTCTGATGCAAAATCTATGTTAAACGAACTCAAAGGCTCAAAACTTCTAAAAGGATTCAGAGGAAGTGAGCCAATCGATACTAATATGGTTGCAAAAATGTTAGTAAATATAGGAAAATTAGGTGTAGAAAATGCAGATTACATTAACAGTATTGACTTTAACCCTGTCATCGTATATCCAAAATCACATTTTGTAGTTGATGCGAAAATTATTCTAAATAAAGAAATTAAGAAAAATTCCATTTCAAAAGCAAAACCAAACATTGCAGACATGGAGACATTCTTTACTCCAAAAT
>JBOEHF010000165.1:0-1099 GCA_050633805.1 Candidatus Nitrosopumilus sp. | reverse complement strand
AAGAGGAGAAATCTGAATAATGCCTGTAGAGAAAAAAGGTAAGAAAGGTTTCAGTCCTAGTGTTGCATCATATTACAAAATAGAAGGAGACAAAGCATCAAGAACAAGAAAAGTTTGCTCTAGGTGCGGTAAAGGAACCTACATGGCTCAACACAAAGACAGAAACACCTGTGGTAAATGTGGTCTTACGGAATTTAACCAATAAAACAATAATTATTTTAAAACTAGAAAATCAATAAAGTTTCTTTTTATGAATTTTAGAACTTTTTTCTTCTAAAATTTCCAATTTTGAAACAAAAGCAGGGTCAAGTTTGATTTTAGATAAGGATTCTGCAGATAGTTTGATCGTATTAGTGTCAAGTGAAATGTTAGACTTTGGAAGATTTCGATTAGACCAGTATTTCACTACTTTGTCTTCAAGTCTAAAATCACGAAAGCCCGCAGGGAATTTTTTTGTGATGTGATTAAGTAAAGTGCGGTCTTTGAAAACAACTCTGGGTTCAAACAATCTAGTTTCATCACTGTAGACATTTTCAAAGAGATTGTTTGATATTTCATCAGACAGTAATTCCATCTTTGAAATTTTTCGCATCAAATCAAGAAAATGTAAAAATTCGTGAGCCAAAATGGCGTGTATTGTACCCTTTAACCCATATGCTATCAAAGGGGCAGAGATTTGAATTACTACCTGAAATTTATCATCATGGACAATAGGGATAGTTCTAGCATACAAAATTCCAAATTCATATGAATTTGGGTCCGCAGAAGAAATTACAAGAGAAGGCTCAACATATGCTATGGGATATGCCATTCCAGATGCTTTTTCAATGCGATTAATTCCTGCAATGGCTATGGGAAATCGCTTCATAGTTAATTCAAAAACATCATCGGGAATGAGTCCCTTAGAATGTACATCTTTGAAACGAACTAATGGATCCAACATTACTCCTCGACAATTTTGAATGTAAAAAGGTTGATTAGGTTAGGAACGTGGTTTGCCTGCTTTCTTTTTTCTTTTGGTATCCGCCCTTTGATCAGCATGTCTCATATGTTTACCTTTTTTTCTCATTGGCATGTTAATTTATGATAATTAGCGCTA
>JBOEHF010000164.1:483-8509 GCA_050633805.1 Candidatus Nitrosopumilus sp. | reverse complement strand
GAGCTAATAATCTATATTCATACGACTCCATAAATTCAACTGGACTTCCTAATGCAAGCATCTGAAATCCCATTTCAACTAAACTTTTTGTAGATTTACCAACAAGATCAAAATGTTCTCCTCCTTGAATTGGACCTAACCAAATTTGTCCATTATCCTTACTGTCTTCAAGTGTTTGTTTACAAACTTTCAGAGTATGTTTTACATATTTTTCAGCTTTTTTAATTGGCATTCCATACCCTGTTGGTTTATCAAGTGGAATTGCAAAATCTGTCAAAATTCCTTTTTCAAAGTTTGCCATATCAATAGGTGATACATCAACATCTCCATATTCAAGAACCTGATATCCTCCAGAATCTGTCATAATTCCGCCATCAAAATCTATGATTTTATGGATTCCTTTTTGCACAGCCTCATCTCCGTAATTATTTTTTGTAATGTATGCATTAGTAATGACTAAATCAAAACCAATCTCTCTAATCTTTTTAGATGGGATTGTTTGTTTTACTGGGTGAATTACAGGAACATATGCTGGAGTCTCAATTTTACCATGATTTGTATAAAGAGTACCAATTCTTCCAGCTAAATCCGTTTTAGATATTTCAAACAAGTGATTTATCAAATTCAAAGGTGTTATTTAATCAATCAACAAAAAATTTTCCCAAATCATTATTTTTTCGTACTAAATCTAACCAATCAACTTGATCACTTCCTTTATTTTCAGAAATTATGCTCATGACTCTTTCTACTACTTCGGGAATTGTTTTTCCAGTTACATTGATTTGAAATGTCTTTTCTTGGAATCTATTAATTGCATCATGAGCAATAACCCCTAAAATTTCACTTCCTGCATTTTCTTTAATTTTATTATCTGAATATTCCCTATTTTTGTAAACTGAAACTAAATCATAAGGACTTCTTCTCAATATGATGATCACTTTGACTTGATTTTTAGTTAAAACATAGGGAGCCAAATGTCCTACAAAGATATGATTTTCAGAAATTTTTTGTTCTAAGATTTTCTTCAATTCTTCAATATCAACATCATTTGTTTCTCCATTTTTTTCAAATAGTCCTGAATCTTTTGCAATCGAATTGATATCTAATATAGATAATTTCATTTTATCAGCAACTTCTTGTGTAATTGTATGTTTTCCAACTCCTGGATTGCCTGTAATTACAATTGACATGCTTTGAAACCCTGATTCATAAATTAAACGATTTCTGCAATACTAATAAGTAGAATTGAGTTTTGCACAATATTGCAAATTGGTTTACTAGGAAAGGCAAATGTGGGAAAATCTACCTTCTTTTCAGCAGCAACTGAGACCCCTGTGGCATCAGGAAATTTTCCCTTTACCACAATCGAACCAAATATTGGAGTTGCATACGTAAAAGCAGATTGTGCATGCAAACATTTTGAAATTAAACATGATAATGAATTATGTGTAAATGGTACACGATTTATTCCAGTCAAACTTATTGATGTTGCAGGATTAGTTCCTGGTGCACACGAAGGCAAAGGACTGGGAAATCAATTCCTTGATGACGCAAGACAAGCTGAAGTATTAATTCATGTTGTTGATATTGCAGGAACTACTGATATTCAAGGACAACCTGTTCCAGCTGGAACTCATAATCCGTTAGAGGATGTCGCTTTTGTTCAAGATGAATTTGATCAATGGTTTGCAGATATTTTGAAAAGAGAATGGGATAAGATAACTCGTGAAATAGATCAAAAACGAGCAAAACTTACTGATGGTATTGCAAAAAGATTTTCAGGATTGGGGATTAAAGATTTTCAAGTTCAAGAGATTCTTCAAAAGTTAGGATTTATGGCTAAAAATCCAAAAGAATGGACAGACAATGACATTGAAACTTTTGTCAAAGAATTAAGAAAAAGCACAAAACCCATGATTATTGCAGCAAACAAAGCAGATCTTTGCCAAGATCTTGAAATAATTAAAAAAATATCTGACAAAGTAATTCCATGTAGTGCTGAAACAGAATTACTTTTACGAAAGGCATCAAAAGCTGGAATTGTAAATTATTCTTCTGGTGATGAAGGCTTTACAATTGCTGAGGGAAAAGAAATTCCTCCTCCACAACAAAAAGCACTTGATCTAGTAAAATCAGTTTTTTCCAAAATCCCTTCTACTGGTATTCAAAAAATACTAAACACTGCAGTTTTTGATTCTCTGAAATTCATAGTAGTTTATCCTGTTGAAGACGAAACAAAACTTACCAACAAAGATGGCATTATACTACCTGATACCAAACTAATTCCACAAGATTCAACTGCAAAGGATCTGGCAGATTTAATTCATGCCGATATTGCAAAAGGATTCTTACATGCAATAGATTGTAAGACCAAACAAAGGATTAGTGGTGATCAAAAACTAAAAAATGGCGATGTAATCAAGATTGTTTCAACATTAAGTCGTGGGTAATATGTTGGGTCTTGGAATTGAAAGTACAGCTCATACATTTTCTTGTGCTATAATTGATAAAACCGGGAAAAAAGGAAAAATCCTATCTGATGTTAGAAAAATTTATCGTCCTGATGATGGAGAAGGAATTCATCCTCGTGAGGCATCTCGTCATCATATTGAGAATAGTTCACTGGTTTTATCTGCCTGCCTTAAAGAAGCAAATGTTTCAATAAAAGATTTAGACATTGTTTCATATGCAGCAGGTCCAGGCTTAGGCCCATGTTTGCGTGTGGGTGCTGTAGTTGCAAGATCTTTATCATCATTTTACAAAATTCCAATATACCCTGTAAATCATGCAATTGGACATATTGAATTAGGAAAATTATTGACAGGAGCAACTAATCCGTTGGTGCTATTGGTTTCGGGAGGACATACTATGCTTTTGGCATTCTTAAATAAACAATGGAGGGTGTTTGGAGAAACTCTGGATATAACTCTAGGTCAACTACTTGATCAATTTGGACGATCAATTGGATTTGCATCCCCATGTGGGAAAAATATTGAAGAGTTGGCAAACACTTCTTCAAATTATGTTACTTTGCCTTATTCAGTAAAGGGAAATGATGTATCTTTTTCTGGATTGTTATCTGCAACTAAATCTGTTGCATCAAAAAGCAAAGTGGATGCTTGCTACTCTCTTCAAGAAACAGCTTTTGCAATGATCAGTGAAGCAGTTGAACGTGCTTTATCCTTTACACAAAAAAAAGAATTGATGATCGTCGGAGGAGTTGCAGCAAATAAACGACTATCTGCAATGTTAAAAGATGTTTGCCAAAGACACGGTTGTAAATTTTTTGTAGTGCCATTACGGTATGCTGGAGATTGCGGCAGTCAGATATGCTGGACAGGTCTTCTAGAATCACAAATAAAAGAAGGTGCTTCATTAAAAGATACTTTTGTGACTCAATCTTGGAGACTGGATTCTGTTAAAGTAGATTATTGACTTTTGTTCTCACTAATAGCCTTATCAATAATTTTGAGCCAACTTTTAGTATTAAAAACTCCAAACTTGTAAGTTTGTTCCCCATCATCTGTTTTAATAGTAAAACACACTTTTTTCATAAAGATTCCCTCCTTCCATGTTTTTGTAATCTTATCTAATCCAATATCTAGAAGAGTATCTCCGAAATGTTTTGAAAAATCCATTAACCGTGCCTTTGTTTTATCAAAAGCTAATCTTTTGTTTGTTAATGTAAGAATTCCTGCTCCAAATTTATCTTCACTACAGTCTTCTTGTTTGATTCTTTTTTCTCCCTCATCCATGATTAATTTTTATTGAATTCTTCTGGATATAATGTTAATGAAATTACTCAAAAAAGGAGCTGAAGCAGACTTGTATCAAACCAAATGGCAGAACTCTAATGCAATATTAAAAATTAGAAAAATTAAAAAATATAGAAACTCTTCTCTTGACTCAAAAATTCGTAAACAAAGAACAATAAAAGAATCTCAAATACTTTCACTTGTTAAATCCCATGGAATTCCTGCACCTCTTGTTTACTTTGTGAATTTAGATAAAACATCAATAATTATGCAAGAAATTCCTGGAAAACCTGTCCATGATTTACCTGAATCAAAAATTATTGAATTGTCCAAAGATATTGGAAAATTAGTTGGTGCTCTACATAAAAATGGAATTATGCATGGTGATCTAACCACTTCAAATTTCATTTTATTTCGAAATGTTGTATTTGTTATTGATTTTGGTTTATCTCAAATATCTATAAAACCTGAAGATCATGCAGTTGATTTGAGATTAATCAAAGAAATTCTCAATAGTGCTCATGCAAAAATCATGCTGTTATCTTGGAAAAATTTCCTAAATGGGTACAAATCTATAGTTGGTCAAGCCTACTATGCTAAAATAACTCAACTAGTTTCAGAAATAGAAAGTAGAGGCAGATATGCACAAGTCGTTTGATCTATTTTTTGCATCTTCAAATAGTCACAAATACCATGAAGCAAAGAATATTTTAGATTTATTTGGAATAAATCTTGGATTTTTAAAATCTGATCTAAAAGAAATCCAATCAAATTCACTTCATGATATTGCAATAGCCAAAGCAAAAGATGCGTTTTCTAAATTTAAAAAACCTATCATAATTGAAGATGATGGTTTGTTTATTGATTCTATTTCTGGTTTTCCAGGTCCTTATTCATCATATGTTTTCAAAACTATTGGAAACAAAGGAATTCTAAACCTTTTAAAAAATAATAGAAAAGCAAAGTTTGTTTCAATTATCACATATTGTAATAAAACAACTCTGAAGTCGTTTAATGGGAAACTAGAAGGAAAAATTTCTAAATCTCAAAAAGGAAAAGGTTGGGGGTATGATCCTATCTTTATCCCAAATAATTCAAAAAAAACATTTGCTGAAATAAATAATAAAAATGAATTATCCCATAGATTCAAAGCTCTAAAAAAATTCTCTAACTGGTATTTGCATAAGTAGGAATATAGCGGTCAATAAATCTTTCATTGTTTTGTAAAATTGAAATTCTTGAAACAATACTCTCATCCATAATTGAAAATATTTTACTTTGATTTGCAATTTCCTCACTAAATTTTTTTACTTCTTCCATTTCTAGCATATTTGCATGTTCTAATCTGTTTGTTGAACGTCCAATATGCATATATGATTTAATTTCAATAAAGTGCGGACTAGCTTTTCTAAACATTTCTGCAAATGCTGGAATTGATTCTTTTTGATCATTATAATCTCTAATTAAAGTAATTCTCAATACTGTTCTGGTTTTCAAATCTTTTAACATGTCAAGTGTTCTGTTCCATCTTTCCCAAGAATCATCATATTTTGGCTTGTTTATTCTCATAAATGATTCATAATCTGCAGCGTTTGTTGATAGATACAATTGTGTCGGCAATGCGTCTTCATCTTGTAACCTTTGAATCATATCTGGCTCTTGTCCATTTGTGACAAGAAAAATTGATTTTGTTGCCTTAAGTGATCTTAGATATTTAATTAGATCTGGAAGTTTTGGATACATTGTAGGTTCTCCAGAAAGTGAAATTGCATAATGGGCAGGTAACAATGACTCATCTAATCTTTGTTTGTCATTTCTGGAATCTCCGTAATATCCGTTGATTAGTTTTTTTCTTTCACTCATTAGTTTTGTTAAAATTTGTTCTGGTTCTGCAACTTCTTCTGATTTCATTTTCATTGAATCATAAAATTCCATTGGTCTCCAACAATACACACATCTATTCTCACAATACATTCCCGCAGGAGAAAATTCCATACATCTGTGAGTTGAAATGCCATAAAATTTGTGTTTGTAGCAACTGCCCTCATGTTTGAATGATTTTTTTGTCCAATGACAAAGTCCTACCGTTGAATGATCTGCTATGCCATACTTGGCTTTTTTCAATTGTGCAGATATCACTGGTCTGATCTGAAGTAATTGTTCTTCTTCTTCAACAGTTTCCCCCGAACAACTCATGAGTTCAGATCGAGTTTTGTTTTACTTAAATTGATCGAGTTTTTTGTCTAACATGCAAATTTTTCCTATAACCCTGGATATTTTTGATTGAATATAGAGTGAGGTTTAATAACTGGATCCTCGACGTATTTTTAGGCTTGAAAAAAATACCCTCTTTATCATTCCTGTTTTTACTTGTCGTCACATTGACTAGTATGCCGATAAATCCGGTATTTGCTGTTGATGACTTAGATAATGATGGTGTTGATGATTCTATTGATGCATGTCCTAATTTACAAGAAGATTATGAAGGCACTATTGATGGCTGTCCATCAAATTTTGTTCCATGGTATGATGAAGACTATGATGGGATAGAGGACCATATTGATCAATGTCCTAATCTTAAAGAGCATTATAATCAATTCCAAGATGAAGACGGCTGCCCTGATACACTTCCTGGAAGCGGAGAAGGTGGCGCACCTGATTCTGATGGTGATGGTATTATTGACTTGATTGATAATTGTCCAAATCAACCAGAAACTTTCAATGGCATATTGGATAGAGACGGCTGCCCTGATACCTATGGTACAGGTGATAGAGATTTAGATGGAGTTCCAGATGTTACTGATGAATGTCCATTAAGTGCTGAAACTTACAACAAATTCCAAGATGAAGACGGNNGACGGCTGCCCTGATTCTATAAATGATTCTGGTTTTATTGATTCTGATAATGATGGCATTCAAGACAAAATTGATTTGTGTATTGATGAACCTGAAGTATACAATGGTTATAGAGATACAGACGGCTGCCCTGATCTTGCATTAGATACAACATTTGATGATAAAGATGGTGATGGAATAGCTGACCAATTTGATATTTGTCCAAATCAACCAGAAACTTTTAATAGCTTTGCAGATTACGACGGCTGCCCTGATTCAATTCCATCTTTTGATGGAAGATTAAATGATGCCGATGGTGATAGAATTATGGATGTTAATGATGCATGTCCATTAGATCCAGAAAGATACAATGGCTTCCAAGATGAAGACGGCTGCCCTGACATTCCGCCTTATTCAAGTGATAATGATTCTGATCTTGATGGAATTCCTAATAGTACAGATCAATGTCCTGAAGTAAAAGAAACTTACAATAGATTCCAAGACTTGGACGGATGTCCAGACTTTGTAGGTTCTGATAAAGGAATTCCAGATTCTGACGGTGATGGAATTAATGATTATGCAGATTTATGCCCAAATCAACCAGAAACTTTCAATGGTGTATTTGATAGAGACGGCTGCCCTGATACTAATTCTTCATCTGATAGAGATTTGGATGGAGTTCCAGATAATTTAGATGAATGTCCTCTCGCTAAAGAAACTTACAATGGAATTAATGACCATGACGGTTGTCCAGATGATGTATCGGGATTATCTGCATTAGATCATGATGGTGATGGGATTTCTGATTTAAATGACAAATGTCCGCTTGTAGCTGAAACCAAAAATGGATACCTTGATCAAGATGGTTGTCCAGACGTTGCTGTCATTGATTCTGACGGTGATGGTATTAGAGATTCCCTAGATCAGTGTCCTTCTACTTCAGAAACCTGGAATCGTTATCAAGACCATGACGGTTGTCCAGATGACCCAACTGGTGCTGATTCTGACTTTGATGGTATTTTAGATTCTGTAGATGAATGCCCACTTGATAGAGAAAGATACAATGGCTTCCAAGATGAAGACGGTTGCCCAGATTACCCTGATTTCATTACTAGCTTAGATACCGACTTTGATGGTATTGTTGATAGTTTAGATCAATGCCCACTAGTTCCTGAAACTTATAATAAATTCCAAGACTTGGACGGCTGCCCTGATAATATGGCAGATAACAAAGGTACCCCAGATTCTGATGGAGATGGAATCAATGATTATAATGATCATTGTCCAAACCAAGCAGAAACATACAATGGTATTTTAGACTTGGACGGCTGCCCTGATGATTATATCTCAAAGAATGATAGAGATCAAGATGGTATTCCAGATGCAATTGATGCATGTCCTACTGCTAAAGAAACTTACAATAGATTCCAAGACTT
>JBOEHF010000164.1:0-377 GCA_050633805.1 Candidatus Nitrosopumilus sp. | reverse complement strand
CTGACGGTGATGGTGTTCCAGATGTAATGGATATGTGTCCTCAACAAGATGAAGTTTGGAACCAATATGTTGATTACGACGGCTGCCCTGATGTATTGCCAACTGGAAACATTAGAGTTGATACTGATGAAGATGGTATATTGGATGAAATTGATGCATGTCCAAATCTTAAAGAATCTTGGAACAAGTATAATGATCATGACGGCTGCCCTGATGTTGCCCCAGAACAATCAAGATACAAGCATGATGCTGATTTAGATGATATAATCAATGAAAATGACATGTGTCCTCTAGAACCTGAGGATTATGATGGCGATAGAGATACAGATGGATGTCCTGACCTTTAGGAGTATCTGAGAATGAAAAAACAATATCTT
>JBOEHF010000163.1:0-2937 GCA_050633805.1 Candidatus Nitrosopumilus sp. | reverse complement strand
AAACTTAATAAAAAACCTCATGACTTATGTTATTGTTAATAATCAATCAGGCTTGATTTTGCCCAAACTTATTAAAAAATAGTACTAGATTTAAATAATAATTAATAATCAACAAATATCACATGCCTATTGTTTCAATATCGCTGAACGATGACATACTAAAGGAACTTGACAAGCTGCAAGGATCCATGGGGTTCACCGGACGTTCTGAGATCATCCGTGCAGGAATTAGAACATTTGTACAAGAAGAGAAGCAAAAAACAGATCTAAAAGGAAAACAAAATGCAGTGCTCATCGTGGTTCATGCAGATGAGTTTGATGATCAGGTTGCAAGGATAAAACATGATTATGAGCATCTGATAAGGACTCACCTTCACAACAAGATAGATGGGGATAGGTGCATGGAGATGTTTTTTCTGGATGGGGACTCTAAAAATATACAGTCCATAACCAAGGGTTTCCTGACTGACAGAAAAATGGACACAGTAAAGCTAGTTGCATTGTAGTTTTTGTTTTGTTGTATAATGCCATGCCCTGGAGATGACATGTCTCAAGGAAATGGTTTTGTTGTGGATTTTTATACCTCTCCAGAAGTTACTGCTGAGAAACTATCTCTTGGCGTAATTGGTTTGGGATTGCTTATGCTGTTTTTGGGATACAAGAAGAAAGATTCCATGCAAGGATGATACAGCAGGCAAAGATTATCATGTGTTTCTTGAAAAAATGTTACCACCTAGTGACAAATGATTTTGATTTGTATCGTGTTTATATGATTTGAATGCATAATAGAATCATGAGTTTCAGGCAATGCGTTCATTGCGGTAGGGAATATGAAGATGTGTTTAACAGGAGAATATGTTCTAACGAGTGTTCCTTGGAGATTTCATCTTAAATTTTCCGTCATTCTAAAATGAGATTAAACTCAGTTAGATAAGTCTCCAATTAACTTGTTATCTAAAAATCATTTTTTGGATTTTATAAAATCAACAATTGACAGGATTTTCCCCATTTCTGCATGTAGAGGACAGATATGTTGAAATTCTGAAGAAAGTTCCAAGGGCACGTATTATTGGAAATTTCAATAATTCATCATGTCCCACAGTCACCCAAAACAACTGAAGTTGGATAAGAGTAACTGATGGTGAAAAAATCCTGCTAGATAAGGTCTTTGCACCGGTTTTAGATTCATTTTTTTCTACTGATAGTCATCAGTCCACTTTGATCAAATCATTCTTCCGTTCCAGATGACATCCAACTATCAAACAAATGAGTCTGAGTAAGATTTCTAATTGCGAAAATAGTATCTAAAATAAGCGGCAAGGTTATGATCAATGCCACAATTTCAATTATGATTATGAACGTACTGTCTTCGAATTCCACAAAGCTGATGAATATTGATACCAACAGCAACATCAAACCCATAAAAAGCGAGTTCCGAATCACTTTATACAGAGGTCGATCAACCTGTTTTTTTTCCTTTGAGTCGAAGTTAATTGTGATTTTGTTGCAAATTTCTGAGATTATTTTTTCTGTTCTGCCAAAGAATGAAAACACCGGATAAACTAAGATGGTTATTGTAAGAATGACAAGTAATATTTCTGGATCTATCAAGAAGGGTATCTCTAATTCATTCATCACTCCGATGATTGATGGTGAAAAATAATTCATCACAGCCAGTATGGTTACTATTACAACAATATGTATCAGAATCAGGGGAGCATATTTTTTCACATTCATTTTTTGTTCAGAATTGGGCTTCTCATCCACAGGCTTTCCCCTTAACAACATTCCAGCATAAAATATCGTGTTGAGCAGTCTTGCAGGTATGATTGATTTTGGATCTGCCTTTGTAGGCATTGCTCTTAAAAGGAGTGGCATTATGAGCATCGTAATTATGGCCACCAATACAGTTATTGGAAAAATGGAGTCTCTGATAGCACCACTGTCAGTTCCAAGTTTTGCTATGATAAATGAAAACTCTCCAATAGGTATCATCACCACTCCGATTGTGGATGCACTCACAAGGGAATTACCTGCAAATGATGCGGCAAACATATTTCCAATGAATTTTCCAATAATTGCCACAATCACTATTGGAATTGTAATCCAAATTGCCTCAGGTATGAGTGCAATATTTACAAGCATGCCAATTGACACAAAAAACATTATCAGGAAAAAATCTCTGAGAGGCAAAACCTTGGAGGTTATCGATTCAGAATACTTTGTGGATGCTATTATCATCCCCATCAAGAATGCTCCAACAGCACTACTGAGACCCAAAAAGTGCGCAAGAACAGACAAGCCAAATGCCAGTGCAAGAGACGAAATGAACAGGGCTTCTTCCATTTTGATTTTGCTGACATGCTCCAACAGTTTGGGAATGATCTTAATTCCCACTCCGAAAGTTATAACAAAAAATACGATGCTCTGAAGTATGATTATTCCAAAATCAGTAAAGGCAAAACCATCCCCTTTAGCTGCATCCCCCAATATGGTCAGTAGAAGTACTGCCGCAAGATCCTCTACGATGAGGATTATTACAACAGTGGTCCATTCATTTGATTTTACCAAATTAAGATCTCTGAGAAATCGTAGAGATATGGCAGTACTTGTAATTGATAAAATACTTCCCAAGAAAAGCGCCTCAAGATGAGTCCAATCAAATGCCATCGCTACAAAATATCCTAATGAAAATACTATTGCCAGTTGAATTGTACCAACTAAAATCCCAGTAATTCCAACTTTTTGTAATTTCTTTAAACTAAATTCCAGACCCACGACAAAAAGCAGTATAATTATTCCAAACTCTGCAAGCAGATTGATCAATTCAGCGTCTTTTATTATCCCCAGGCCAAACGGGCCTGCAATTATGCCAATCAGGATAAAACCTATGATTGTTGGGAAATGTATTTTGTGCATAATCCAGGCACTTATCAT
>JBOEHF010000162.1:0-3704 GCA_050633805.1 Candidatus Nitrosopumilus sp. | reverse complement strand
GAAATCCAAAACTTGTCAATCCTATGAAGGATAGACGAATTTGGGTACAAGTAGCCAAGAACTTTGAGCCATTTATCAGACATTCCGAAGAAGAAACAAGACAAGAATTATTTGATTTTAATGAGAAATTTGTATTCAAAGCATCAGATTTAGGACCAGGTAAACACAAGATTGGGGCAGAAGCTTTTGCATCATGGCAAAAACATGACTTTGTAGAAATTGGAAGTGTCAAAAATAGTTCCAGTGAAATTGAGATTAAAATCAATTAGGGATATAAGGAACTTTTTTCTGTAATTACTAATGGCAAAATACGATGGTCTATTAGGNNCAACCAATACTCGAAGTTGAAGAACCTGATAAAGAAGGTGGAATTACCTTTATCTTAAAAGATAACAGGTTTTTGTTCGTAAAAGCAATTGATGGTAAAATTGAGACCGTGTCAATTCCAGAATAGGTGATATGAATGGAAAAATTTGATGCAATCAAAATGCTAGAACTTGTAAAAGTAGAAGATCCTGATTTAGACGGTGGACTAACTTTGTTTTTTCAAGAAGATAAAACCTTGAAGATTAAAGTTGTAGATGGAAAACTAGTTTCAGAATTTGTTTAAACTAATTTTTAACATGTTTTTCATAAAATCCAATAGCTAATTCTTGTACTTCAGATTGAATTGAACCAGGTCTTTCATCTCTGATTTTTTTAATTGCATTGTCTGCTGAAAATTTTTTGTACTTGATAAAGTAACATGCCAATATAGTTCCTGCTCTACCCATTCCTGCTGCACAATGAACCATAACTGCTTGATCATTTTTGATTTGTTCATGAATAAAGTCTACTGCAGAATCTATTCTATCCATATCAGGAGCAGTCAAGTCAGGAGTTGGCACATGTAGGTATCCAATATTTTGTACCCAGTCATCTGGAAGTGAATTTTCAGTCATTGTTACAATTGATTTTACTCCTTGATTCATGAGCCAATCAAATTCATCATAACTAGTTGGAATGCCTGAGCCTGCTAATTTTTCTTCAATTAACCATGAAAAGTTTGTTGGTTTTTTTGTGATTTTTCCGTGAACCTTTCTCCAAATATTTCCAGGTTTGCTCATATTAGATTATAAGATATTCTATATTTTTAGTATTACGAAATCAAATTCAAATTATGATGCTACTGCACGAACAGGTGAACCTGTTGCATCTTTGAGTTTTAATGGAAGAATTGTGAAGTGAAACTCTTTAGATTTGATTTTATTCATGTTTGCTAAATTCTCTACAATCAAAATATTATTTTTTGATAAAATATGATGGACTGTGAATGTTTCATCATTTCCAAGATCTATACTTGGAGAATCTATACCAACTAGATTGATTTTTTTTGATGCTAGATATTTTGCTGATGATGAATCTAATCCAGGATTTTCAGTAAAATAATTATTTTTTTTTAGATTTTTTTGCCACTCTGTATAGAAAAATACTGATGAATGGTTTGGAATTTTACCGTTCTTATTCTCAAATAATGTAATATCAGATTTGGTAATAGAAGAATTCTTTGTTTTTTTGAGTTTTATCAAAATCCCCTTTCCAATCAATCTATCAAGTGGAATTTCATTTATTTTTAGACCATTTTTGACAAAGTGATACGGGGCATCAAGATGTGTTCCAGTATGCGAACTTAGGAATAAAAGTTCGAGATTATACCCATCATCTTTGATATCAGACCAAGAAATGAATTGAGGTTTTGGTGATCCAGGAAATGTTGGGATGAATTCAGATATAGTTAATGACAAATCTATTGGTTTTACATCAATAGAACGCATCTGTAATCAATCAATTTTTGAACAATGAAAGGTTAAATACTGTCTCATGAAAAATCTTCTTGTGTCTACAGCTTATGTCTTATTGAATTCAGATTTAGGAACAGATGAATCTATAATCAATGAAGTGAAACAAATTCTTACAGAAGAACAAGTCAAATTTGAAGTTCAAGGTGTCTATGGGGTGTATGATATTGTTTTGAAATTATCCTCTGATGATGGTGAAAAACTACGTGCAATAATTACCAACAAAATTAGAAGAATTAGTAAAGTTCAATCAACTTTGACTATGATGGTAATTGAAGAACAAGAAAATCTATAGTTTCTTTATTGCATCAATTACTTGTAAAATTTGAGATTCAGTGTTAAAAAAGTGAGGGGATGCCCGTACTATTTTATTTTCCATAATTTCCCTAACAGCTAAAACGATATTTTGTTTTTCAAGTTTATCTACAATTTCTTGTGAATCAAATCCTTTGATATTAAATGAAACAATACTTGTTCTATCATTTGGATCTTCTGGACCGTACAAAGTGAGATTTGGAATTTTTGATAATTCTTCTCTTAAAAGATTTGATAGCAGTCGATTTTTTTCACGAATCTTATTCATGCCAAAATCTAGTAAATAATTTGCAGATGACTCTAATCCAACAATTCCCACATAATTTCTAAAACCAGTTTGAAATTTATCTGGTAATTCTTTGTATACTAGTTTTGAATCATCATAAATCATTGCAGATTCGCCACCAATTGTCTTTGGTTCTAATAATTCACTAGACTTTCTATTACAGTAAAACAATCCTGTACCCATAGGACCACAAAGCCATTTGGATCCATTAAAAGACATAAAATCACAATGAATTTTTGATACATCAATATCTCCAATACATCCAATAGTTTGTGCACTATCAATGAAAAACGGAACTCTATCTGAGAGAATTTTTCCTATTTCTTCTACAGGTAATATGGAACCAGTATTATACAAAGCATGACTGAGAGCAACTAATTTTGTATTATTATCAACAAATGATTCCAAATCATCTAATTTGAAAAAGCCATTACTGTCAATAGGTAGATTTTTTATAGAAATTTTTTCTAGTTTAATCCAAGGATAAAAATTGGAATGATGTTCGTGTGTCATTCCTCTAATTATCATGTTAGAATTATTGTCAAAAGACAACCCATTTGCTACAAAATTAATTCCATCTGTTGTACTTTGAGTAAGAACTATTTCATCAGGTTGACATGAAATAATTTTTGCGATAGTTTTTCTTACACTTCGAAGTTTCTCAGTTACAAATGGTTCAGAATCTTTAGAGTCAGGACCAATAGAATTGTAGGTAAGAAGAAACTCTTTCATTGCCTCAATGCTTTGTGTAGGCATAAGAGATACAGATGCATTATTTAGATAGATTTTATCAGAAGTTGGAAAATCATTTGAAATATCTTTAGATGCTAAATTCATTATTATATCTGTAAAATCCTAAAGTAGTGTTGGATAAAAGTCCTGAGTTATCTACAGATGATTTATCAAAAATTCAAATTGAGTTTGAACAAAAAAATCCAAATATCATATTATGTTCAAAGCCATTCCATAAAATTGAATTTCTAAATAGATTAATCAGTTTAGTTGAGGATCCAATAATTGTTGTAGATGCAGATTTGCTTTATACTGGATATGTAGAATCTAGAATGATTAAGAAAAAAGAAAATCTAGTAATCTTTAATCCAGATGATAAAGATTGGAGAGAAAAATTATCAGAGATTATTTCCAAAGTATCAAAAGAGAGATTTTTGGTAATTGTTGATTCATTTAATGGGGTTTACAATTTGTTTGACGAATTAGAGTCTGCAAGACTAGTTAATTCTTGCATTATGCTTCTTTCATCTATT
>JBOEHF010000161.1:0-5491 GCA_050633805.1 Candidatus Nitrosopumilus sp. | reverse complement strand
CTTTCTCTTTGGAGCTGCTTTGGCGGTAGATTTTCTAGTTGATCTACGTTTAGCTGCATCTTTTCTTTTTGTAGCCATACTGAAACCGCATTATCATTGTTTTTCAGTGGTTAAACTAAAGAAATTTACACAATTTGATTACAATTAATCAAGTATTTTTTTAGATTTTTTTAATTTCTGATCGTGATTTTTTTTAAATCAAAATTTCATTTAGTTACTTTCATATTTTTTACTGATGATATGTCTGAAAATCTATCAACAACTTTGTTATTTGCGCGTAAATACATTGTTTTTTAAAATTGATTTTTAATTTTATTATTTTGAAACTTTAATTTGAATAATTTTTTTAATTCATTTGATCTATTTTGAATTAAATTCCTCGTCTTTTAATGATTGTAAGCACATCTTCATCTATCAAAACATGATTTAATCCGACTCTTTGCCCTCCAAACTTTACACTCTTTCCCCAAACTAACCCGTATCTGAATTCTCTTCTTAATCTCCTGTGCATTTTATTACAAATATCTTCTACAGTGTCTCCTTCTCTTGCAATAAATGGTTCTTTGTAATCTGTTTCTCCACCTTTGGGTCTCATGTAAATTCTAATGAACTTTAATTTCTCATAAATTTTTTCTTTGAGTAATTCTATGTTGGTATCAGAATTTGCAGACACTTCTATTACATCTGATTTAATTTTTGTTTTCAAATCTTTTAAAAATCCTGCATCTACTAAATCAATTTTATTTAGAACTGTGAGAGCTTTTGAATAACTAATATTTCCAGCAATGTGATCCGCTAACTGCTCTGATGTGATGTCTTCTCTAACAACAACCCTTGCACTTACTAATCCATAGAGATGTAAAATATCTTTGAGATGTTTTTCTGTAATCTTTGTTAGCTTCACTTGCTGTGCAATTGCTATTCCTCCCATTGATGCTTTTTCAATTGTAATGTTTGGAGGTAATTGATTTAGCCTAATCCCAATATTTCCCAATTCATTAGTTAAGACATCTTCGTGATATGGCTGGAAAACATCTAGAACCAAAAGAACAAGATCTGCGGTTCTTGCAACAGACAGAATTCTTTTTCCTAACCCCTTGCCTGTGGATGCTCCTTTGATAATGCCTGGGAGATCTAACACTTGGATTTTTGCACCTCTATATTCCATCATTCCTGGAACTACTGTCAATGTTGTAAATTGAAAAGCACCTACCGTTGATTTTGCTCCTGTCATTTTATTTAGTAAAGTTGATTTCCCAACACTTGGCAATCCGATAAACACCACCGTTGCATCCCCTGTTCTTCTGACGTCAAATCCATCCTGCTTCATCCCTGATTTTTTGGTGACGTCTGCTTCTTGCTCTCTTTTTAACTTGGCAATCTTTGCTTTTAGTAATCCAATATGATGTTCTGTGGCTTTATTGATCTGAGTTTTTGCCATTTCATCTTGAATGGCTTTAATTTTTTCAGGAATGCCCAAGACTGATCAATACTGTTCATATTCTTTTCAAATAAAACCGTATTACTTTTGTCAGTAGCAAATATTATTCGGTTCTAAAAAGAATTCTTGTGAAAAAGAGAACATTTGCAGTCGATATTGATGGAACCATCACTGAAAATGGTGGAGGCAGAATTCATCTTGATGCTCTTGAAGCATTACGACGATTAACCAATATGGGTCATGATGTTATTTTTGTCACAGGACGCTCCTCTGTTGAAGGCTTTTTGCTTTCTGTTTTTGGCGGAACAACAAAAATCGCTGTTGGTGAAAATGGGGGCTGTATAACATTAGATTCTGACGAACATATTCTATTGGGAAATATTGATGAATGTAAAAATGCGTTTGATATGATCAAAAACAACATTGATAATGTTAAAAAAAAACAGGTCTTTCCTAGGATGACTGAGGTTGTTTTAGAGAGAACTTTTGATTTGGAACTTGCTAGAAAACTACTCTCTGAAAAAAACATCGATGTTGAATTATCCGATAGTCAATATGCATATCATATCAACTCTCCTGGAATTAACAAAGGCACTGGTTTTACAAAAATAATGGAGAAATTATCTATTTCACCTGATGATGTTATTGCCATTGGGGATAGTGCTACTGATGTTCCATTGTTTAAAGTGGCAAAAACTAGTATTGCCTTAGGAAATGCATCCGATCAGGTGAAATCTGAGGCAAACATGGTTGTCTCTGCTAAAGCTGGTGATGGTGTTCTTGAAGCATTAGATAAATTAGCACCCAAATTATCTGAGATATAATCATGACGTTCAAATCAATACTTGATGAAGTAGAAAATAATCTAAACAAAATATTATCTGATCTTTCTATGTCTGATGTAAAATTTTCTGTTGAGCCTGCAAAATCTGGATTTGGTGATGTTAGCTCAAACATTTCTTTCTTACTCGCTAAACGACTCAAAAAAAGTCCTAAAGATACTGCTGAAATGCTTTCAGAAAAATACTCTAGTTGCACAAATACACTTGTTTTAAAATCTGAATCACATCCATCAGGATATCTTAATTTTTATGCAAATTGGGATAAATTGAGTCAGTTAATTCTATCTGAATCTTATCTTGATACATGCGGTGATGTTGATATTGGAAATGGTTCTGTAATCGTAGTTGAGCACACCAGTGTAAATCCAAACAAAGCCCTTCACATTGGGCATATTAGAAATATCGTTATTGGCGATACTATATCCAGAATTTTACAAAAAGCAAAGTACAAAGTTAACGTGTTGAATTACATTGATGATTCTGGACTTCAAGTTGCTGACATTATTGTTGGGTTCAAACATCTTGCTTATGATCTTGAACCTCCAATTGGGAAAAAATTTGATCATTATTGTGGTGATGATGTTTATGTTAAAACTACTGAAAAATATGAAACAGATTCTAGTCTTAAAGAGATACAAAAAAACGTTCTAAAAGAACTTGAAGATGGCACTTCTGAAACTGCAAAGTTTGCAGATAAAATAACTAGAAGAGTCTTGGAAGGTCAGCTTGAAACTTGTTGGAATCTAGATGTGACTTATGATTGCCTGAACTTTGAATCTCAAATTATTCGTTCAGGCTTGTGGGGTAAAATCTTTGACAAATTAAAAGAAATGAAATTAGTTGAATTTGAGAATGAAGGAAAGAATGTTGGTTGCTGGGTAATTCGTGGTGAGGGTAAGGAAGAAGATAAAGTAATTGTACGTAGTAATGGAACTGCAACTTACATTGCAAAAGATATTCCTTATGCTGCTTGGAAACTTGGTTTACTTGAAGACCCATTTAATTATGAAAAATATAGTTCTGAACAGCCAAATTCTCGTATCTTATGGCAAACAACCCTGAATTTATCAAACACTGTGTCTCAAAATTTTACTGGAGATAAGGTCGTAACTGTAATTGATTCAAGACAAGCTAGATTACAAAAAATAGTCACTTCGTTGATGGGAAAATTTAAATCTGTTCCAGATGCATACAATCATCTTGGCTATGAATCTGTCACATTGAGTTCAGAGACCGCAAAAACTCTTGGCTTGGATACTGATGGAAAACAAGCTCAAATGTCTGGACGTAAAGGATTGTATGTCAATGCGGATTCTGTATATGATATTCTAAAAAAGAAAACAAAAGATGAAACAAAAAAAAGACATCCTGAAATGAATGACTCTGAAATTAACTCTATTGCACATGCTGTATCTGTTGGCACATTAAGATATGAAATGATCAAACAAGATTTGGACAAAATTATCACTTTTGATTTGACAAAATCTCTCAGTTTAGAGGGAGACACTGCTCCATATATTCAATATACACATGCAAGAGCGTCTAGAATACTGGAAAAATCTCAACGAACACCAACAATTGATGTAGATTTTACTTTGTTAAAGGAACAGCCTGAATTAGATCTGATAAAAAATATCGGTCTTTTTAATTTACAAGTTAGAGATGCGACAAACAATCTTTCACCCAAAGTTATTGCAAGATATTGTCATGATTTAGCAGTTGCATTCAATTCCTTTTATGAAAAATCTAAAGTGTTAGGACTGGATAACGCCGAACTTGAAAATTCCCGTTTATGTTTAGTAAATTCTTTTAAAATTGTTCTGGAGAAAGCATTGGATCTTCTTGGCATCAAAGCTCCTGATAGAATGTAATGTCCTAGGAAGAAAACATTGTTCTCTCCCTAGGGATATTTGCCGTTTTCATGCATAATATCTTGGCGTGCAAACCAATTATCGTTTATCGACCTAGTGGCCATAAAGAGCTTATGCCTAAAAATTCCAAAAATTTACCTGTAATCAAAGAATGTAAAATTCTTAAAAATTCTGAAGATAACGTTGAATCATACAAAGAAGAAATGCAAAAAATACTAAACTTGGCAGCTAAGAATGCTGTAAATCCTAATCAAAAACTATTTCGGATTGTTTGATAAACGATTATTTCCTAGGTCTACGTTTTGGATTTTTCTCATAAAATCCTTCAACATTATCGTTCCATTCTTTAGTTTCTGGTAGGCGTGAACGGGAGTGGGGCCTTTTTCCATTGTTCGATAAAATGGAACTATTTTCTTCATAGAAACTATCGGTTTCATTAATCAGGATGTCTAGAAATTCTGAAGCCCCTTTTGCCTCTTCTCCCTTTGGCTCTCTATGGGTCATTATGGACTTTGCAAGCGTCTCAATTTTTGCTATTTTGATCCTATATTCGCTAAGAATTCTTTTTTCGAATGTTATCATTTCATTTCGACTGTATTTTACTAGTGTATGTTCATTTCGGTGTAGGTCTGTGTGGAATACTTGCTATTCAACCATACATTGATTTATCCAGTGTGGCATCCGTTGTATTCCCCTGTGATGAAAATCCGCTAAAATTAGAGCGAAGAATTTTTTGAACATGCCCTGAGACTCTTGCTACATTATCCCATGTGTTGTGAAAGGAGACTCTGTCTAAAACTTGCTCATCTACATGAGAAAATATTGCCAAACCTGCAATGTTTTCACCATCTTTTATCCACTGGTGACCAACCTTGCATATGGTACAAATTTCACTTGTCTCCATAATTGCTTTGGAAAATGATGGATTTTTCATTACTAGTAATTTTGAATCTTGAGGTGGAAAACGCATATTTACATTCACATGAATTCTATCTGCTCTGTTTGCATTTTTACTTACGATGACATTTGTTCCGACATGAAATTGCCAATCTATGATCTTGCTTTTCTCTCTAATTTTTTCAGTCTGATCTTCATAGTTGATGTTTGTAACTTTGATAAAATCTTCCACTAGGTCCTTCATTTGCTCAGGGGTCATTGCCATAAGTCTAATCATTCTCCGTTGAATATATGCATGTTATAGAAAAAAGAGGTCAGTGGCTGTGTCCGCAACCACAGGAATCATGTCCTCCATGTCCTTGTGATTCTTTTCCGTCACATCTGGAACATTTGTCTGAACCCATTGGGGAAAAGAAGCTAATTCCACATGATACGCATTT
>JBOEHF010000160.1:0-10195 GCA_050633805.1 Candidatus Nitrosopumilus sp. | reverse complement strand
ACTGCCATTTCTGCGCTTGCAAAAAAGGTTCATCTGGCTGAAGAATTACTTAGCATGCCTCCAAGCTCCAAATTATTGTTGAAAACTTTGGAGTATGAAGGAGCTTTAACTCAAAAGGACTTGGCAAACAAGACTCTGCTCCCTGATAGAACAGTTAGATTGGCATTGAGTCATTTACTCAAGAAAGGCTATGTCAAAAAGAAAGTGTCAATTCGCGATGCAAGACAAAAAATTTATGAAATTTCTAAAATAGAATAATTTGATAATTCTTTAACTATTTTTCAGATGCCGCTTTGATAAATGCTGAAAATGATTCTTCAGGGAACCCTGGCCTGCTGTTAAACTCTGGATGGAATTGTACTCCTAGATAGAATTTGTGACTAGGAATTTCTAATATCTCCATTCTTTTTCCATTATCGCTATCAGCTGAAAACACTAGTCCATTTTTCTCAAATTCTGGAATGTATTCTTGATTAATCTCATATCTGTGCCTGTGACGTTTGCTAATTGTTCCATTGTTGTAGATTTTTTGTGCATTGGTATTTTCTTTAATGATTATGTCATTTGCTCCCAACCTTAATGATCCTCCCATATCTGAAACATCTTTTTGTTCTGGTAGCAAATCAACAATTGGATACTTCGTATCTGATTTTATTTCTGTAGAGTTTGCATCCTCTAACTTCATCACATTTCTTCCAAATGCAATTGCGGCCAGTTGGAATCCAAAACAAATTCCAAGATATGGGATGTTGTTTTCTCGAGCATAGTTTGCAGTCCGGATAATTCCTTCTGAACCTCTCGTGCCAAATCCTCCCGGAACCAAAATTCCGTCATAGTTTGATAAAACAGAATTATCTGAAATTGATTCTGAATCAATCCAATCAATGTCTATTGATTTTCCAATTGCAGCTCCTGCATGTTTTAGTGCATGATTTACGCTCACATAACTATCTGTCAATGTAACATATTTTCCAACCATGGCAATCTTGATTTTGTCACTTTCATGGTTTACCATATTCTCTGCAATCTCATTCCATTTGTCCCAGTTTGATGATGCATTAACCATTCCAACTTTTCCGAACTTTCTAAATATCGAATCCATAATTCCTTGGTCGTACAACATCTGAGGAACTTCAAAAATTGATCTTGCATCATGACATGATAGTACATCTTTTGGAGTGACGTTTGTAAACATTGCAATTTTTTTCTTTGTCTTTTCTTCTAATGGCAAAGTACATCTTACTGCCAAAAAGTCTGGTTGAATACCAATTCTTCGTAGCTCTTGAACGCTATGTTGAGTTGGTTTTGTTTTTTGTTCTCCTACTACATCTAATGAAGGTGCTAGCGTAACATGTACAAAAATTACGTTTTCAGGTCCTTCTTCTACCTTCATTTGTCTTAGTGCTTCTAAGAATGGTAGTGATTCAATATCCCCTACTGTTCCACCACACTCTATAATCAAAAAATCCAATTTTTCATCTTCGGCAATTTTTGTGATTCTGTTTTTAATCTCATCAGTAATGTGGGGGATAATTTGCACGCATGCTCCTAGATACTCCCCTTTTCGTTCTGCTTCTATGACTGATGAATAAACTTGAGCAGTGGTAATATTGTGGCTTTTAGGGATGTTTTGATTTAGAAATCTCTCATAGTTTCCAATGTCCATATCGCATTCCCCTCCATCATCTGTGACAAAGACTTCTCCATGAGCTACAGGATTCATAGTCCCTGCATCATAGTTGAGATATGGATCAATTTTGATACATGAAACTTTTTGATCTGCTAATTGTAATAATTTTGCAATCGAGGAAGTTGTTACGCCTTTTCCAAGGCCAGACATCACACCACCTGTGACAAAAATAAACTTCGTCTGCACATTAAACTGACGAGTATCTGGTTTTTGTATGTTTTGTCGATCTGTACACTTGTGAATTTATCTCTCAATTTCTAAATGAATTTTGGAGATTCCTAACATTGTTTTTTTATTTTTCCTTGCATATTGTACGATGAGAACATCTAGTTTGGCGGCCATAACTGAAATAGAGTTCCCCTCCATGAAAGTTTGTATGCTTGACCGCCAACTTTAACGATTATTCTCTATAATGCTGTTTGTTCTTTGAGACTTTTTGTAAATGATTCAATTTTTGCTTCAAGCTGATTTTGAGATGTTTGCTCTATTAATTTCAAATATGCACTGCCAACAATTACTGCATCAGCACCTGCCTTGATGTATTTTTTTACATCCTCTGGAGTTGAAACTCCAAATCCTACTCCAACTGGAAT
This sequence comes from Candidatus Nitrosopumilus sp., assembly GCA_050633805.1. GTDB lineage: Archaea > Thermoproteota > Nitrososphaeria > Nitrososphaerales > Nitrosopumilaceae > Nitrosopumilus. Next base: position 7,912 of record JBOEHF010000160.1, on the reverse strand, counting down.
CTTTCCCCTGGTCTGTTTTTTGACCTGTTTGATTGCATCTATTGTGTATTTTTTAATTCCAGTTTTTACTCCAGTTGTTCCAAAGACTGCAACAAGATATAGAAATCCTGATGATGCTTTGGATATTTTTTGAATTCTAGTTTTGCTGGTATTTGGAGAAATTAAAAATATTGTATCTGCATTATTTTTTGCTGCTTGTAGGTATTCTTTTGATTCTTCAACTGACATATCTGGTAGAATGAATCCGTCTATTCCTGCTTTCTTTGCTTCTGCAATGAATTTTGAATATCCCTTATTGTATAGGATATTGGTATATGTCATTAGGATGAGAGGAATGTCTGTTTCTTTTCTTATCTTTTTTACAAGATTGAAAAATTTTGCAATTTTTGTTCCTTTTTCTAGAGATATTGTGCTTGCATTTTGAATTACAGGTCCATCAGCTAGAGGGTCTGAGAATGGGAATCCTAATTCGATAATGTCTATCCCTCCTTTGATCAACCCTCTAATTGTAGATATCGTTGCTTTTTCATTTGGAAAACCTGCCATTATATATGATATCAATGCCTTTTGGTTTTTTGCCTCTAATTCTGCAAATTTTTCTTTAATTCTTGACATGTTTATTCAAATGATTTTGCACTTCTTCGATGTCCTTGTCTCCTCTTCCAGAAAGTGTAACTACTATTGATTCGGATTTTTTACCCTTTCTTGCAACCTTCATAGCTTCTGCAATGGCATGAGATGATTCCAATGCTGGAATGATTCCTTCAGTTCTTGTTAACATTAGAAATGCATCAATGACTTCTGCATCAGTTGCTGCATGATATTTTACTCGTTTAGTGTCTTTATAGTAAGAATGTTCAGGACCTACACCTGGATAATCTAGCCCTGCTGAAATACTGTGAGTTTCTGTAATCTGCCCTTCTTTATTTTGTAACAAATATGTCATCATTCCATGTAAGACTCCTTTAGTTCCTGCAGATAATGTTGCAGAATGTTTTTTTGATTTTAATCCGTGACCTGCAGCTTCTACTCCGATAATTTCGGAATTTGTATCTGCTAATGGATAGAATGTCCCAATCGCATTAGAACCGCCCCCAACACATGCAATCACAGTATCGGGTGTTTTGTTGTTAATTTTCTTCATCTGTGATTTTATCTCGTTTCCAATTACACTTTGAAAGTCTCTAACCATTACAGGGTATGGATGCGGACCTACTGCTGAACCCAGCAAATAGTAAGTGTTCTCTACATTTGTAATCCAGTCACGAATTGCCTCGTTAATTGCATCTTTGAGGGTTTTAGAGCCTGATTTTACAGGATGTACTTCACATCCTAGCATATTCATTCTGAAAACATTTTGTTTTTGTCTGATTGTATCTCTGTATCCCATATACACTTCGGCTTTCATTCCTAATGCTGCACATGCCATTGCTGTTGCAACTCCATGTTGTCCGGCTCCAGTTTCTGCGATGATCCTTTTTTTGTTCATCTTTTTTGCAAGAAGTGCCTGTCCTAGTGTATTGTTAATTTTATGAGCTCCTCCGTGAAGCAAGTCTTCTCTTTTAAGATATATTTTGGCCCCTCCAATTTTTTCAGACAAATTCTTTGCATAGTATAGAGGTGTAGGTCTTCCAGCATAGACCTTGAGATAATAGTCTAGTTCTTTTTTGAATTTTTTATCATTTTTAAATTTAAGATAGTTTTCTTCTAGTTCTTCAATTGCTGGAACCAGGGTTTCAGGAATATATTTTCCACCAAATTCACCAAATCTGCCATTTTTAGGATACTTCAATATGCATTCACCAATCTTTTTACTTGTTCTTCAATGTTGTCACTTTTCATTATACTTGATCCTATTAGAAATGCATCAGCTCCGCACTTTTTTAGATATTGGATGTCTTTTGGTGTGTTTATGCCACTTTCAGATAGTATCGGTCTTGATTTTTCTTCTCCTGCTAGAATGGTTTCAGTTGTTTTAAGATCAATTTCTAATGTATCCAAATTCCTGTTGTTAATCCCAACTAGGTCTGCTTTTGTGTTTAATGCATTTTTGAGCTCTTGTTTTGTATGAACTTCAAGTAACACTTTCAATCCTTGTTTTTGCCCATAGTCGATAAATTCATCAATTTCTGAGAGGAATTTTTGATCATAAAGTGATTGAATGACTAACATGAAATCTGCTCCAATTTTCTTTGCCGCATCAATTTGGATTTTATCAATCATGATGTCCTTCATGAGCATCGGCACATCTACTGCTTCTCTAATCTTCATGAAATACTCTGGTGAGCCATGAAATAGGTGTGGTTGGGTCAAAACTGATAGTGCTTTAGAGCCTCCCACAATCATTTGATTTGCTATGCTTACAGGATCAGTTAGAGTTCTAATTTTTCCTAAAGATGGAGATGCAAATTTTACTTCAGTTAGTAATGTTGCATGAGGATTTGTTTCAATCGTGTGGATAAAATCCTTGTCTGATTTTTCCAAATTAGCATCAACCTCGTATACTCCGTCATCAATTGCCATCTGGGAATTGTTTACTAATTTTCTTAGAATATTTTCAGCCATCGCTAATTTCCTTTAGTTTTGAAATGTTTCCCGTGTCTTGAACAAATTTTTCTAATAATGAAAACGCTTTCCCACTTTTTATTGTGCTTAATGCCGTCTCAACTGCTTCTTCAAAGTTTTTGGAAATGTTTGCAACAATTAACCCTCCTGCTGCATTTAATGCCGTAGTCTCAATCATTGCTTGATTTGCAGTATTGTTTAAAACTCCGACAAATGATCTTATTGCGTCTTCTTTAGTTTTGATTTGTATGTCTTGAAGAGAAGATTTGTGCAACCCTATCACTTCAGGATCAATTGTATTCGTCAATACTTTGTCATTTTTTAACACACATACCCTGTTTGTTGCACTGGTTGAAAATTCATCCATCCCATCATCTGATCTTACTGTCATTATATTCTCTGCACCTTTTCTTTTGAGAATTAATGGCAATCTATCCAAATACTCGATAGAGAAAACTCCCACCAGTTGATTTTTTACCCCTGCTGGATTTGATAACGGGCCTAATAGGTTGAAGGCTGTTCTTTTTCCTAGTTGTTTTCTAGCTGCTGACACATGTCTCATTGCAGGATGGAATTTCTGTGCAAACATGAAACAGATGTTGTGTTTTTCTAAAATGTCTGCAATTTCTGGAGGCTCTAAATTCAAATCATATCCAAAATATTCAAAAATATCTGCACTTCCAGAAACGCCTGAACTGGAGCGATTACCGTGTTTGGCTACTGTTCCACCAGCTGCTGCAACCACAAATGATGCTGTGGTGGAAATATTGAATGTCTGTAGCTTGTCTCCTCCAGTTCCACACATGTCAATTATGGCTCCTTGATTTTTAGGCTCAATTTTGAGTGAGAATTCTTGCATTTTATCGAGCATCCCTAATAATTCATCGTCAGTTTCTCCCTTGTCTGCTAAATTTGATAGAAAATTTGCATTTTGAGTGTCATCTGTTTTCCCTGATAGAACATCTGTCATCACTTGATTCATTTCATCGTATGTAAGGTCGGTTTTTTCTTGTAGTTTTGTAATTAAATATGAAATCATTTTTTTCTCTCCTTTACTTGTTTGATAAAGTTACCTAGAATTTTTTTGCCGTCTTCTGTCATTATCGATTCTGGATGGAATTGGACTCCTTGAATGAGATAGTCTTTGTGCTGTATGGCCATTACTTCTCCATCATCAGATGCAGTTGCTGTAACTTCTAAAACTTCTGGAATTATCGTCTTGTCTCCAACTAAACTATGATATCTAGTTGCTCTAAATGGATTCTTTACATCTGCAAATAATTTTGAATCTGTATGGTGGACAGGACTGGTCTTTCCATGTCTTACACATCCTGCATTAGTTACCTTTCCTCCAAATGCATCTATAATTCCTTGGTGTCCAAGACAAACTCCTAGAATTGGAGTAATTGGACCCATATCTTTGATAACGTCAGAACATATTCCAAAGTATTTTTTATCTTCAGGAGTACCAGGACCTGGAGAAATAATTACTGCATCATAATTTTTTTCTTTAATTTGTGGTAGAGTAATTTTGTCATTTCTTATAACATCACATTCAACTCCTAATTCTCCTAGATACTGTGCAATGTTGTATACAAATGAATCATAATTGTCAATGATTAAAAATTTCAACTTGATGCCTCCTTTAATGCTTGAAGCATAGCTCCTGCTTTGTGTTCTGTTTCTTTGAATTCGTTTTCTGCAACAGAGTCTGAAACTATTCCTGCCCCTGATTGAACAAAGCCTTTGTTGTTTTCAATGAATATGCTTCTAATTGCAATTGCAAAATCACAACATCCGTTGTATGAGAAATATCCTACTGCACCTGCATATGGGCCTCTGGCCTCTGTTTCTAACTCATCTATAATCTCCATTGCTCTGACTTTTGGTGCACCTGAGACGGTTCCTGCTGGAAATACTGCCTGAAACGCATCAAACATGTCGTTTTCAGGTCCTAGGCTGCCTACCACGTGACTGACAATGTGCTGAACATGACTGAATCTCTTTATCTCCATTAGTGACTCTGGATGAACTGTTCCGTATTTGCAAACTCTACCAATGTCATTTCGTCCCAGATCCACTAACATGGTGTGTTCAGCTAATTCCTTTTCATCGTGTATTAATTCTTCTGATAATGCCTTGTTCTTTTCTTCATCATCTGTAATTTTTCTGGTACCTGCAATTGGGAATGTTTCTACTTCATCGCCTGTAATTCTTACTAACATTTCTGGTGATGCTCCAATGATTGTTTTAGTGTCTTGTTTTAGATGATACATGTATGGTGACGGATTTAGTTTTCGTAATGTTTTGTACAGTGTTAAATTGTCCCCATCAGCATCAAATGCAAATTTTCTAGATAATACAACTTGGAAAATATCCCCACTGTGAATGTATTTTTTTGCCTTGTTTACAATTTCAAAATATTTTTCTTTATCCATGTTAGGTGTTACTTCACTGGAATGAAATTCTCCAAAAGAATCATCTCCCATAACTAGTTTATCAAATCTATTTTCATCGTGATAGAAGTAGAATAATTTTTCATGTATTTTATCATACAATATCCCATCATCATAAATTCCAAACTCCATTAACGGCTGCGGTGAATTGTGAGTATCTGCAATGTTTTCAACTAGCCTAATTGCATCATAGTTTACTACTCCTACTGCCCCTCCAAGATATCTGTAATTTTGATCATTTGATTTTTCTAGTAACTTTTTTAGCTCTCCAAACGGATCTGTTGTCTGAATGGTTACTGTTTTATCATTTTCAATAGTTTCCACCTTGTCTGAAAATCCTTTGAGAATTATTTTTGGATCAAAACCCATCACCGATGTTTCTGCTAGAACTTCGGGACCTGTAAGTGACTCAAAGAGAAAGGAATGTGAATAGTTTCTTGAAATTTTATTGTATATTTGAAATTGGTTTTCAGATAAATCTAGAGGTATTATTTTTGCTTGAGTCTTTCCAAAGATGTCCACCCATAAACAAAATTCTGGCGGTTTATTATTTAAAGTGATGAGATGATTCTGATTTGGTTACTTTGGTCTGAAATTATTGATATCTCAGGCTTGTATATGTTACGGTATAGTACGGTACCTTTATAGTCTAGTTGATCGTAGTATAATCATGCAGGGGGTAAACCGAGGAATCATGCAAAATATGCAGATTCTCAAAACTCAAAAAATTACAACGTCAGTTAGTAAAGTAGAGTGCTATGTTTGCGGTAAGGGGCTACATGATGGGCATTCAATCACAGCTAAAACATTGTCAAATGGTATTGTTTTGTTCTGTGATGTTCATTATTCATTACAGTAATTGACCAGAAACGTGATTATTTACTAGCATGTTCTAATCCCAGTCTGATGTTTTGATAAATTCTCAACTTGATAAACTCAGTGAGATTAGGTTGTTTAGATCAACTATTGCAAAATAATGTCTATGGGATTATTGAAATGTTCTAAAAAATTCTTTTGCACCGTTTTTTGATAGTTCTTTATTTTTAGTCTGACAGTATCCTGTTGTAAATGTACATTTTGGACAACCTCCCCAAACTTTTTCTTCAGTGTTTTTATCTACTGGGCAATCACAATCATTTAACAGTGCAAATCCTGTATTGAGTACCTTTTCGAATTCATCAAAAACAATTCTACTACACCCGTTAAATCCATCAGACGAATTGTCATACAGATAGATAACTCCTTTTTCATAATATGCATCAATATCACTTGATTCAGATTTTGTAAGAATCTTACTTGCATTTACTAGTACATGAGTGATTGTATGTACTGTTGGGTCGTTAACTATTGGGCTTTTAGAAATTGATGTTGATTTAGATAAAAACTCTGACGGTATGGTAATTGCCACTGCCGAATGTTTTGATTTCCAATGAAAGTTTCTCCATCCTGATACACTACTGCCATTATGCATCGTAAATTTATCTGCTGATTCATTGTAATTTCCCTTCATATATCCTGTGATGGTTCTATCTAGAGATATGATTCCATACCTCAAAGAGATTCCTTTGTCTTTAACCTTGACTTCCCTATGCTTTGCTTTGCCCTCTGAAGCTTGAATTATGGCCGTTTTGACTATTGGGATTGTCCTTTTTCCTTTCTCATTTGACCTTACCAGGTATGCCCTAGCTCCATTTTGAGATTTAATCAGAGAATTCACCTCGTAGTTTTGTTTATTGAAATGATAGATTGCTTTTTGATGCAACTGATAGTAGCCTACAGGAACTCCTCTGGTACCAATTTTTCTTGAATTGTAATAGATTCCAATTTCCCCTGATGCTCCTCGTAAATTTACACTGTTTGCAAAATCAAAAAATTGAGACTTGTCTGACTCTGTTGATGCTTGGTCTTCAATCTCCATAGACTCCTCATGTTTGTCTGAAATTATGGGATTTTTCTTGTTAATTGGAATGATGTGATCTTGTTTGAGATATTCATCGATATGACGTGCAAAATAATGACATGCAGCGTCATCTGGATCAAAAACACAAATGGCATATGATTTTTGACCCATACGTCCAGCCCTGCCTATTCTTTGAATAAACGAATCATACTCATTTTTGAATGCAGATATTACTACATCGACATGCCCGATATCAATTCCCAATTCTAGTGTAGGGGTACATGAAAGTACGTCGAGTTCTCCTTGCTTCATTTGTGATTCGTATAATTTCCTATCTCTTTGGTCTAGTCCGCCTCTGTGAATTTGAATTCTAATTCCTTCATTTGCATTCTCTACATTTGATGCAAGAAATTCTGCATCATTATGTGAATTACTAAAAACAAGTTGTGTTGTTTTGTTTTTGTAACCGATTGACGATAACATCTCCATTGTAGTTCTCTGCCTGAATTTCCTGGGCATTATGAAAAACATGTGCATGTTTTGCTTTCGCCTGAATTTACTTTTGATATATGAAAATGAATCTTCAGATAAATCAAACATGTTTGAAAAAAATTCTTTTGAATTATCAAGTGTAGCTGATGAGCCAATAAACTGAACCTTTCCCATGTATCTGCGCATTCTTTTTAGAACATGATACACATTGGAACCGTGAAAACTAGTGTACGAATGTGCCTCATCCATTACGATAATTTTTGCATTTTTGAATAACTCGTTCCATTTTTTGTCTTGTAAGATGAGGTGATAATTGATAAAATCAAAATTTGTTGCAATGATTAGAGATTTTTCAGCAGCATCTGCAATTATCATGTCCTTGTATTCCGTACTTTGACCTCCATGAATGGAATATGCAGAAATTCTGTCGTCCAGTTTGCATTTTTGAATTAAATCTGATATTTTCGATACCTGGTCATCAATTAGTGCATTAAGTGGA
>JBOEHF010000159.1:0-2127 GCA_050633805.1 Candidatus Nitrosopumilus sp. | reverse complement strand
TCAACCGGATTCTGAATTATTTTTTGTTTTGATTATTGAAGTACATTTGTACTTTAAATTGGAATTGACGGATGCACATAATCTTCACATTTCAGATATTGATCACTTGATCAAATCCTCATACTTGTATGCGTAACTGGAGGCCCATGAATCACAAAGTGGCATCTTGCCATACTTCATCACGAGCGCCGCCTATTGCGTTACGTATGCAAAAGCCGTCACAGTCAGAATCCATATAAACCATACGTAAAATTATGCCTGATCGGGCCAAAAATTTGTAAAAATTACAAATATGCCAAACTATGCCATTTTCAAAAGTGCCCAGATCCTGTTTTTTGATGGATTAAAATGGTAGAGGAATTTTTGAGAATTTGGTTTTGGATCATACAAAAGAATACAAAAGTAAAACAAAAACTTCAGCTAAACTATTTGGCAAATCTGCAAAGCTGCATGTAAATGGTGTTTCTCATAACATAAGATTTTATGAACCATATCCATTTGTTGTAAAAAAATCTGCAGGAAAAAATTTGATTGATGTCGATTCAAACAAGTATACAGATTATTGGATGGGTCACTGGAGTTTGATTTTAGGACATGCTCCCAAATATGTAAAAGATAGTCTGAAAAAACAAATTGAAAAGAATTGGATGTATGGGACAGTTAATGAACAGACCATTTTGTTATCTGAGTTAATTTCAAAAGCAGTTCCAGTAGCTGAGAAAATTCGCTATGTCACATCAGGAACTGAAGCTACAATGTACGCAGTAAGATTGGCACGTTCAGTTACGGGTAAAAAAATCATTGCAAAAATTGACGGAGGATGGCACGGGTATACTTCAGATTTGCTAAAGTCAGTCAATTGGCCATTTTCAGAATCTGAAAGTTCAGGAGTCGTAAATGAAGAACAGATTGTTTCAATCCCATACAACGATTTAGAAGGATCTCTTAAAGTTTTGAAAAAATATTCAAAGGATTTAGCTGGTGTGATAATTGAACCAGTGTTAGGGGGAGGAGGGTGCATTCCCGCCACCCCAGAATATCTTAAAGGAATTCAGGAATTTGTTCATAAAAATAATTCATTGTTTATTTTAGATGAGATTGTGACAGGGTTCAGATTCAGATACGGGTGTATGTATCCAACCATGAAACTAGATCCAGATATTGTTACATTAGGAAAAATTGTTGGTGGCGGAATGGCAATTGGAGTAATGTGTGGTAAGAATGAAATAATGGAACAAGCAGATACCACAGGAAAGAAAAAATCAGAGCGTTCCTATGTGGGCGGAGGTACTTTCTCTGCAAATCCAGCATCAATGACCACAGGTTTTGCGACACTCAGTTTGTTAAAGTCAAAAAAATCAATTTACTCAAAAATTAACTCATTAGGGGATTATACCAGAAAGGAGATAGGTAAGGCATTTGATGGCAAAGTGGCAATTACTGGCAAGGGCTCATTGTTTATGACTCATTTTCTAAAAGATGGCATTACCGAAGTGACAAATTCTGCACAGGCATCACAATGTGATTCACAGATGCTTGCAAAATATCACTTTAAGATGATAGCCCATGATGGAATATTCTTCTTGCCAGGAAAACTAGGTGCGATTTCTGATGCACATTCCAAAGAAGATATCAAAAATATGGTTGCAGCGTCTGAGAACTTTTAATCATCAGGGAAATTCGTATTTTTCCAAGAGGTTAGTTTGTTGAATACATCCACATAATCAGAGGATTTGATGTGGATGTGAACATGGGCAAAAAGACTACCAAACTGAGCCTCGAAAATCACGGCACATTCTTCTTTGAAAAATGGGACAGACATTCCTATTTTTTTCAAAGAATAGAATTCAACATTTCCAATTGAGATTGTTTTTTCTTTAATTGTTACTTTTTTTGATGCAGGGTTTTTGTTAATAGAATTATCTAACTCTTTTTGGACAGATTTATCCCATTGTGGGGAATCCTTCGGCCATCTATGAACATGGATCTTTTTTGCATCATAATGGAGTTCAAGATCAGACAATAAACAAATTCATTTTTGAATCAAAATAAGCGTATCTTAACAGAGTGGTTTTTTGAAAATCAGTATCCTAGCAGAATCATGGGAAAAGAAAGAGGAAAAAGAAG
>JBOEHF010000158.1:0-635 GCA_050633805.1 Candidatus Nitrosopumilus sp. | reverse complement strand
TCAGGGCAGCCGTCCTCGTCCTGGAACCTGTTGTAGGTCTCTTTAGCAGTTGGACATTGATCTAAATCATCATAAATACCATCTCCATCAAAATCACCAATTGTTTTGTAATCAACACTGTCAGGGCAGCCGTCCTCGTCCTGGAATCCGTTGTATCTTTCAGCTAGTGTAGGGCATTGATCTAAATCATCAACTAATCCATCATAATCGGCATCAAGCATGTTTCCTGCAGTTGTTCCAGGAATGTCAGGGCAGCCGTCCCAATCCAGATAGTCATTATAGTTTTCTGGCTCATCAATGCATGAGTCCCACCTGTCCTCTATCCCGTCACCGTCAGTGTCCGGGAAAGTGTATTGTGCATCAACTGCATCTATGCTGTCAGGGCAGCCGTCAGTGTCATTGTACCTGTTGTAGGTTTCAGCATCTGACGGACATGCATCCAAGGCGTCAGAAATTCCGTCCTGGTCGGAGTCCTTCAAGGAGGAAGGGTCGTCAGGGCAGCCGTCAGCGTCGTCTATCCCGTTGAAGGTCTCTGGCTGGTTTGGACATGAGTCAAGGTAGTCAGGGTATCCGTCACCGTCAGAGTCGGCCGTTAACTTATTGTCTGCCACATAATCAGGGCAGCCGTCCTCGTC
>JBOEHF010000157.1:0-2182 GCA_050633805.1 Candidatus Nitrosopumilus sp. | reverse complement strand
AAAGATTTGGAGCTGGTGCAGAATATGAGATGGAAACAGAACATGCGGATTCAGATACGTGGTGGTTAATGGTAGGTCAACAATACTCACCAGCAGGATATGCATGGATTTTCCCACTAGGTGGCAACATTGTAAGGGTTGGCGTGGGAGTTGGAAAACCAGAATCAAATGTAGACCCCACACAAAGGCTCAAAGAAATTATTGGGAAGAAGCTAGGACCGATAAAAAATCTTGGGGAACTAAAAGAGGTTGAATTTCATTATGGATTAATTCCAAATGATGGATTGTCAAGAAAAACAGTTTTCAATAATTTGATGTTAGTTGGGGATTCGGCAGGACAAGCAAATCCATTAGTTCTCGAAGGTATCAGATATGCGATAAAGTTTGGAAGAGTTGCAGGAAAAGTAGCAGCAGATGCGATAAAATCAGGCAATACAGATGAAAAATCACTTTATCCATATGAAGAGAATTGGAGAAAAGAAATTGAATCAAAAATCAATTCAGCTAGCAAAGTTCAAGATAGATGGATAGGGCTATCTGATGAAGAATGGGACAAAGAACTAGACATTATTAAAGAATTAAAATCTGAAGAGTTTTTGGATTTTATAAAAGCAGATTTTGGTTTATCAAATATGATCAAATTGGCAACTCATCATCCAAAACTTGCAGTAAGGCAACTATTCAATTTGGTAAAAGGGAAAAAATAGTTATTTTACATTAAAGAAATCAGTAACCACCTGAGGGTTGAAAATTTGTAAAATTAGAAATGAATCATCTAAAATATTTGCAATTTGGCCATAAACAAACAAAGGTTCACCATTATCATAATCACCAAAATTTTCCAAAATTGTGATTCCATCAGGAGTTTGAGCAGATGCATAAACAGGCATCAACAATATTACAAACAGGCTCAAGACCAGTGGAATTCGATCCATAAAGATCCAAAACGAGACTCATGATACTTAAAACGTGAGCAGATATGCTACGAGACAGTTCTTTGATTTTACAAATTAAGTCTGGCAACTACTGAAAAGTAGTTGCCAGACTTAATTCTAGGCACAGTGTTGGTTTGGTCGGTCTGGTAAGACATACAAAATGAATGAAATTGCCCCATAGTGCATTTTGCACAATCATTACAAATCATACTTGCTGGTTTGAAGCATCCAGAACATTTTGTGTTCTCAGATAATTTTCCACCACAGTTTCGGCATGATTCATCAGGCAATTCTATTCAAAAATATTAATTGAAAATTAAATATAAGAGACACGAAGGAATTGTTCATCTCAAAGAACAGTAAGAAGAAGATATAATGTAAAAAAGAAAACATCTGAAACATGGACGGCGTAAGAAAAACTTTTGACGATTGGGCTGAAAATGGAAGAGCAGAATTAATGGAGATTGAGCATGGGAAAAATGTTTTAAAATTTTTAAAAACTATTCAATTTGACAAGCCATTTACGTTTCTAGATGTAGGATGTGGAAACGGATGGGTGGTAAGAAAAATTGCAGCAGAGAAAAACTGTAAAAAATCAATAGGAATAGACAAGAGTAAAAAAATGATCATACAGTCTAAAAAGAAAATAGATAGTAAAAAGGAAGAATTTTTCCACATAGATATTGAATCAATGAAATATAGAAGAAAGTTTGACTTCATTTTTTCTATGGAGTCTCTTTATTATGTAGATTCAATTGAAATTGCATTAGAAAAAATATACAAATTATTAAAGCCTGGAGGGAAATTTTTCTGTGGTACTGATTTTTACACAGATAATAAAGCAACTGCAAGATGGGCAGGAATCATGAAAATCCAGATGCATCTTCATTCAAAAAAAGAATGGAAAATGTTTTTTCAAAACGCCGGATTTATGGTAAATACAAAACACATCAAAGATTTGAAAAATAAGAAAAAATGGAAGAGAGAACATGGAACTTTGTTCATAATAGGTACAAAGCATGGAAAGTAATACTCAAATTCAATAACCAATCACAATTATCATGTGAGCTGGAGCACGACACGCTGCTACGGCAGAGGAAACTCCTCCCTCCAAACAGGAAATGTGATCTGGAGATAGATAATCAGAGATGGTTGGCAACGGAGCAGAAAATAATCCAATATGGCGCACTATGATGGCAAAACCTGAGGTTTCCATAAAAGGAATGAAAAAGACGACCCACATGGAG
>JBOEHF010000156.1:0-3717 GCA_050633805.1 Candidatus Nitrosopumilus sp. | reverse complement strand
TATGTTTCTGAGCGTTTCATGATTGTCTCTAAAAAAAATGATAAAGTTGTTGATCCAAAAAAATCTCCATTTTCTCCCGGAAATGAATCTATGACTAATCCTTCTGTTCTATCTCTTGTTGCAAAAAGTGGAATGTTGCAACGTCTTCAAGATAATGAGGATGAATATGTTGAAGGTTGGTCTATTAGGGTTTTTGAAAGTAAAAATCCAATTGTTTCTACCGACACTGAAAATTCTTATAGTGATCGGCCTTTTTACAGTGAACCTGCATATGGATATCATTACATTGTGGTGGCTTCTCCAAATCAAAAAGATACTCTTGCTACAATCGATTCTGAACAATGGTCAAATGTGTTAGTTGTTGTTCAAGATAGACTAAGGTGGCTTTATACTCAAAAAGGTGTAACCTATGTTTCAATCTATGCAGATCATGGTGAATTGGCTGGAAATAATAATCCTCATCCTCATCTGAACCTTCTGACTTTTTCAACAATTCCACCTGTAATTGAATCTGAAACTGAGTCTTCTCACAAAATTCTAAATGAAAAAGGTGTCTGTCCTATGTGCCAGACAGTAAATGAAGAAACTGGTGGGCCTCGCCAAGTTTTACAAACTGAAGGATTTATTGCATTTTGTCCTTGGTCTCCTTCATATCCATATGAATTCTGGATTTCTCCTAAAAAACATATTACAAGTTTTTCAAAAATAACTCAAAAAGAAATTAATGATCTATCTTTGATTTTGAGGGCTACTCTTGGCGGTTTGTCAAAAATAATCAAAAATGTTTCATATAACTTAGTTTTTCATCTCTCTCCTGAAAAGAAGAATAGTCGACAAATTCATTGGCATATTGAAATTTATCCAATTACTAAATCTTGGTCAGGATTGGAACGAGGTTATGGAATTTTCTTAAATGATATTTCTCCTGAACAAGCTGCAGAAAAGCTCGGGGCTGCTTGTAGGAAAGAATTAGCCAACTTAGTTGGCATAGTATGATTTTTTGAATGATTTATTTATCAATTAAATCGTGTTAGAATTATGGCAATGGAAAAATGGCTTGCAATAACTAGTCTTGGTCTTTTTGTAATGTTTGCTGGCGAAATGATTTCCATTTACTACTTTATGACAGATGTTCCTGAAGAGATCGAATTTGCAATAACATTTGATGCTGATCCAAAAATATTTCAATTCATTTCAATTGGCGCTGCCCCAGCTGGCATCTTAGCGGCAGTTCCTTACATCATGTCAAGACGGTATGGCTCAAAAACAATTGGCGGGTTAATTATTGCAGGTGGAATTGTAATGTTTGCAGGAATGGTAGTTTCATATCTCTTAATTGATTCAATTGATGAAACATATATTACAGATGTTGTAAAATATTCCCCGCCATTGTTTATGGCACTCACTGCACCCGTAGTTTTAGTCGGTGCTTCTTTGTTGAAAGAAAAAAAGAAACGTCCAAAAAAAGAATTTTTCTAATTATTATCTAATCTCATTTCAACAGATACTTGCCTAAATCCCAATTTATTATAAAATGGTTTTACATCATCTGTGCAATCCAGAATTGTCTTATAGCAGCCACGTTTTTTTGAAATTTCAAGAAGGAATTTCATGATTTTTTCACCTATTTTTTGTCCTTGATAGTTCTTGTTGACTACAACATCTTCAATATGTCCAACTAGTCCTCCATTGTGGATGAATTTTGATTCTATGAGCAGGGTGGTTGAGCCGACTATTTTTCCATCTATTTCTGCTACTGCAATAATGTGATCTGGGTTGGCGTTTATTTTTTCAAAAATTGTCTCTGCTTTATTTTTGTCAATATTACTTGCCTCTGATAATGAATCAAGTGATGTTAGAAATCCATTCTGGAGATCCTCTTTTTTTAATTCTCTAATTATTGGCTCGATCATTTCTATTATCTTCTATTTCCAAATTTTTAAGTATATTTAATAGATTTACTTGTTCGCATGACTTTTTATTCCCAACATATGTAAAATCTTTTTTTGTAATAAACATACTAGCTAATTTCTTCTTCATTGTCTTTTTAATCACATCGTCCATTCCACATTGTTTGTTTTTTGGAATAAAACCAAACATATCGTGATTTTAGGCTAGGAGTTCATCCTGTAATTTTTGATATTTTTTTCAAAATATTTTTTGGGGTATCTGCAAAAATTATGATCATTGGTTCTTTTCCAAAATCTCCTTTGTGAAAAATTGCATCTGGGGGTTTTTTGATATTTTTAATTGCACTTTTGATTCCCCATTCTATGGTTGAACCTTTTTTCTTTATGTTATTTGGTTCTTCAATTCTGTCATAACTTGAGACAAGTAATTTTGATTTTTTTATTTTTGATAGGGTTGTGTTTTGGTATTTGATATTTATTGCAGATCGAACATGTGGAAATTTTTTATTTACTATTAACAGTGCTGTTGCAACATGTTTTGATCCTCCATACGATAAATCTCCTGCAACTAGGACTTCTTTTCCTGCCTTGACAATTCTTCCGGAAATTCCTAAAATATCTTTTGTAGATTTTGGCTTTTGTTTTGAATAAACAAAATTTGTTTGGCATTCAGGAATATTTTTGTAAATGTCTTTTATTTCCACAAACTCATTAATTGCCTGTGTTAATTCTGAATCAATTTTATCTAGTTTTTGTATGTTTGTAATTCTGATTCCTTTGCCTATCTTTTTAGCATTTTTTATCGAATTGTATGTGAAATCCTTAGCAAATTTTACTGATTCTCGTATTGATTTGTTATTTGATATTGCAAACGTTATAGCTGCTGAATAATTGCAACCGCTACCTCTATTGATATTTGCAATTTTCCTTCCCGAACTCACATACTTTGATTTTTTTTCTAAAATGAAATCGGATATTTTTCCATTTTTCTCTTCTACTCCTGTAATTACAACATTTTTTGCCCCCATACTTTGAATGGCTTTAGCACTCTTCTCCATGGTGCTTTTTGAGTTAATTCTGACTTTTGATAGAATTTCAGCCTCAAATCTATTTGGAGTAATCACGGTTGCAAGTGGTATGATGTATTTTTGAAAATCACTTATTGCGCTTCGCTCAATTAACGCACCTCCTGTAGTTGATTTTAAAACGGGATCAACTATGATTGGTATTTTTGATTTTTTTAATTGCTGATACAATGTCTTTATTATTTTTGAATTGAATACCATCCCAATTTTTATTCCGTCAATTTTAAAATCAGACATTATTGATTCTAATTGATTTTTAAGAATTTTTGGTGAGACTGGTTCTATCATTCCAAAACTTGATGTATTTTGACCTGTAATTGCTGTAATTACTGTTAATCCATATGCATTAAACTCTACAAAAGATTTCACATCACTTTGAATTCCTGCCCCTGATGAAGGATCTGATCCTCCGATGGAAAGTAAATTCATCGTGATTTCTTTATTTTCAGCACTAATCTGCTTTTCCTTTTTTAGCATGATTCTTTTCTGTGACATCTATTTTATACTTGGATGATGTTTTTGTTTTAATGACAAAGATTCCTATGATTGATGGTGGTGCTCCTGAAACGTTACAATGTACCACTTGCTTACTACCTATGCAATATCAAGCCGTAAAGAATGATAAATTTTTGTGGCAATGTTTCAAATGTGGGAAACAATATCTCATTTCAAAAAATATGGGTGACTCTATGGAGGAAAGTTGGAGTCCTCCTAGATGACAA
>JBOEHF010000155.1:0-2049 GCA_050633805.1 Candidatus Nitrosopumilus sp. | reverse complement strand
CAAATCCCGCCGAGGGCGCCATAATTTCTATTTTCATTAATTGAAAATCATTTTCTACCGATCATAATTTTATTTTCGGAAATTGTTATTGATTATTGATGAATCTCGCAATAATATTAAAATTCAGGCAATTTCAGTGAACATTGTTGTCTGAAGAGAAAAAAGAATCCGAGGTTGAATCAAAATCTGCTGAAGAAACAAAATCTCAAGAATCTTCCCCCGAAGAAACTTCAAAAACTGACAAACAAACAACATCTCCAGAAAAAGATTCTGATAGTGTTTCTGATGCTGCTGCTACTGCAATGAAAGATGCAGAAATTGCCGCAGAAGCTGCAGAAGCTGCAGAAGCAGCGGCAAAAGCTGCAATTGAGAGAGCTAACGATGCAAAAGCAAAAGCTGAAGCAGCAGCTAACGAAGAATACAAAGCAATTGCTGCAGAAGTAAAAAATGATGCAGCAAAAACTCCTGATTATACCTTCAAACGAAAAGGTGAAGAAATCTTTCGACGAGAAATGGACGAGCCTGAATTTTGGTTAGATAAAGAAGATCGTTTTCCAAGACCAATCCTTACTGCAGATCAACAAGAATCTCTTACAAGAAAAGCAGAAGTACCTGCAGATCAAACTCCTGCATATGTTCCTCAACATGTCTTAAGTCCAGAATTTGCTGGATTATCAAATTATGAAAGAGGAGTCGATGACTTTTTAGAAACAGCTAAACTAAATCTTGAAACATTAAAACATAATCCTGATGCAACTGAAAAAGAAATCCAAGATGCAAAAGATGAAATTATTTATCTAGAATCATTACGTGAAAATTATTACATTGGAATGAACGTTTTTAGAACAGCCCATGGTGGAAGGGATAAAATCAAAGCTAAATAGGTGAATGATATGCGTAACGTAAAATTTGATGTAATGAATGCCCGAGTAACTTTCAAAAATATTCCTATTCATACATTGTCAAAATTCTCTTTCAAAGATGTTCCGGTTGCATGTGAAACTTTCAAAAAAATCCCTGGAGTTGATGAATGTATCATCGTTCAAACTGCAAGTAGAGTTGAGATATTTACAGTAAGTAACGTACAAGAAGAAGATTCCCCTGACACAAGAAGAGATGAAGCAAAAGGTCTTGTGTTAAATCAAATTAAAGATACATGGGTGTCATTATCTGCTTTAGAACAAATTGACATTGATCATTTTGATCAAACTATTGAAGTATACAAAGGAGATGACGTTTATCAAAACCTATTACGTTTAGCTTCTGGTTTGGATTCTCTTGTTGTAGGAAAACAAGAGGTATATGATGAAATAGTTCAATCATTGTCAAAAGCAAAAGAAGCTAGTACTTCAGGTAAAATTCTGAACAAATTATTTGAGAATGTAATTAGATTAGCCACAAGAATGAGGGAAACTACAGGAATATCAAAAAATGTAATGTCTCTGGGTGACGTTGCAGTTAAACTAGTTGATGAAAAAGCAGGACTTGATTCAAAGAAAAAAATATTGATTTTAGGAACAGGTGAACCTGCAGCGATGATTGCTAAAACTTTGAATAAAAAAGAAATTTCATATGATGTAGCAAGTAGAACTCTTGATAGATCAACTGGATTTTCACAAGTTGTGGGTGGAAATCCTGTAGAATTTGAAACTGCATTATCTGGTTTAGATAAATATGATGTTGTATTTGTAGCAACAACTGCTGATTATTTCTTGATTACTTATGAGAGAATAAGATTGGTAATGGAAGAAAAGAAAAAAGGTACATTAATTCTAGATCTGTCGGATCCTAGAACTGTTGATGAAGGAATTACTACTTTACCTGGAATCAAATTATTGTTTAGAGATCAAGTTGCAGAAATCTATGAAGAAAGCGTCAAAGCAAGATCTGGTATTNNCGAACTGTTGCAGAAGATATAACTCAACTACCTGGTATCAAATTGTTGTTTAGAGATCAAATAGCAGAAATTTTTGAAGAAAGTGAAAAAACTAGAAAAGGAATTGCACCTGCAGTTGAGAAAATTATAGATAAAGAATTACCTGTATTGTC
>JBOEHF010000154.1:0-1148 GCA_050633805.1 Candidatus Nitrosopumilus sp. | reverse complement strand
CACAGACAGTTAGCAACAGGATATAACGGGACTCCTCCTGGAATTAAAAATTGTTTTGAAGGAGGATGCAAGAGATGTCAACTAAGAATGGAAGGAAAAATTGAAGCAGGTTCATCACTGGATAGATGCCTTTGCAATCATGCAGAAGCTAATGCAATCATGCATTGTGCAATTTTAGGAATAGAGGCAGGGGTAGAAGGTGCAGTCCTCTACACAACATTTGTCCCATGTCTGGAATGTACAAAAATGGCAATAACTATAGGAATTAGAAAATTTGTTTGTCTTGACGCATATCCAGAGACAGATTATGATTTGTTGAAAGAAGCAGGGGTAGATGTGATCAGTTTGGATAAAAACAAAATCGGAAGATGGGCAAAAGAACTAGTATCCAGATACGAAAAGTCAGAGTGAGAAAATGCAAGTAAATCTGCCTGAAACTAAAAAGATAGAATCGATGCCTGCATCAATGCTGGTTTCAGCAACATATGACAATAATTCAAAATCAGCAGTTTTAAAATTCTATGAGCCTGAATCTAAAAAATTATTCCTGTGGAAAGATGAAATTGGCCACAAACCATATTGTTATTCAAGATTATCACCAGATGAGTTAGATTTCCTTCAAGAAAGAGACGACATTTTAGAAATCAAAACTGTTCAAAGATATGATTTGATGAAAGACAAAGAAATCGATATGTCAAAAATTACTGTTGCAGATCCTCTTGCAATAGGAGGCACTGCCGGAGATAAAAGTATCAGAAATGTAATTGAGACTTGGGAATCAGATATCAAATATTATGAAAATTATTTGTACGATAGAAAATTAATTGTTGGAAAATATTATGAGATTGCAAATGGGGAGATAAAACCACATGATCTAGAGATCTCAGATGAAGTGAAAATTGCACTGAAGAGCTTGCTGTGGGATAAAGTTGATAGTGAGAGCATGGTGGATGCTGAAGAATTTAAAAAATACATTTCAGAATGGGCAGACTTGCTTAATCAACCAATTCCAAAAATCAAAAGATTAAGTGTGGATATTGAAGTAGAAGCAGAAATTGGTCGCATCCCAGATCCGAAACTTGCAGAAAAAAAAGTCACGGCAATCGGATTGAAAGGATCAGATGGGTTTGACCAGATTTTTGTGCTCA
>JBOEHF010000153.1:7234-7476 GCA_050633805.1 Candidatus Nitrosopumilus sp. | reverse complement strand
TGATCTGTAATTTATTGAATTTTTTTTAATTTTTCTTCAAAAATTCATAACGCTAATAAATGCCCTCAGCAGGTGTTGTCGTATGGCAGATAAACCACACTTGAACCTGATTGTTACAGGACATATTGATAATGGAAAATCAACTACTATGGGTCATTTTTTGATGGATCTTGGAGTTGTAGATGAAAGAACAATTGCAGCTCACGGAGCAGAATCCGAAAAGACCGGAAAAGGTGATACTT
>JBOEHF010000153.1:0-7205 GCA_050633805.1 Candidatus Nitrosopumilus sp. | reverse complement strand
TGATTACTGGTGCTTCTGAAGCAGATGCCGCCATTCTAGTACTTTCAGCGAAAGAAGGTGAAACTGATACTGCAATTGCTGCAGGTGGACAAGCAAGAGAACACGCATTCTTGCTTAAGACACTCGGTGTAAGCCAACTAATTATTGCAATTAACAAGATGGATGCAGTCGATTACAAAGAAGATGCATTCAATGCGGCCAAAACAAAAGGTGAAGGCTTAGCAAAATCTGTTGGTTACAAATTAGACCAAGTACCAATCATCCCGGTTTCTGGATGGAAAGGAGATAACTTAGTCAAAAAGACTGAGAATATGCCTTGGTACAAAGGTAAAACTTTGTTAGAAGCATTTGATGACTTTACCGTACAAGAAAAACCAACCGGTAAACCACTACGTGTTCCAATTCAAGACGTTTATACAATTACAGGTGTGGGAACTGTACCCGTGGGTAGAGTTGAGACAGGAGTTATGAAAGCAGGAGACAAAATTGTTGTAATGCCTTCAGGTGCTCCTGGTGAAATCAAATCTATTGAAACTCACCACACTGAAATGCCATCTGCAGAAGCAGGTGACAACATTGGTTTCAACCTTAGAGGTGTTGAAAAGAAAGATATCAAGAGAGGGGATGTTCTTGGTACTCCTGATGCACCACCAAACGTTGCAAAAGAATTCAAAGCACAAATTATTGTAATTCACCACCCAACAGCAATTGCTCCTGGCTACACCCCAGTAATGCACGCACATACTACACAAGTTGCAGCAACTGTTACTGAGTTCCTCCAAAAGATCAACCCGGCAACTGGTGCAGTTGAAGAAGAAAATCCAAAATTCCTTAAAGTTGGAGATTCTGCAATTGTCAAAATTAGACCGGTGAGACCAACATGTATCGAAACTTTCCAAGAATTCCCTGAGATGGGTAGATTCGCCCTTAGAGATATGGGTGCAACTATTGCAGCAGGTATTGTAAAGGAAATTACCGAAGAGTACAAACCATAGGCGGATTTTTATGACACAAACCGCCCGTGTTAAACTCACTTCCACTAGCCTTCCAAAACTAGATGGTGTATGTGGGGAGATCATGGGTATTGGTAAAAAAACCGGTGTTAAAGTTAAAGGTCCGACTCCGCTTCCTGTAAAAAGACTACATGTTGCAACTAGAAAATCGCCATGTGGTAGCGGAACTGAAACATACGAGAAATGGGAAATGAAGATGCATAGAAGAATAATCAATATCAACGCTGATGATAAGGCAATTAGACAACTAATGAGACTAAAAATCCCTGATGATGTCTACATTGAATTATCTTTGACATAATCTGGTAGCCTTAAATTATAGAAATTTTGATGATAAACATGGTTGACGAAGAATTTGGCGAAGTAGAAGAAACTCCTGTTGAGACTTTTGAAGTAAACTATTCTTGTTTGAGGTGTGGAACGATTGTTTCAAATACAGAGTTATCTAGATTGCCTGAAATCAAATGCATTTGTGGTTTCAGAGTGTTTACTAAAGTTAGACCTCCTGTAGTAAAGACAGTTAAAGCAATTTAGTTATCTGTCTTTTTTGTAACTGTGCTCTCTTTGTAGATGTGTTCTCATATTTTCCATGTTTGAAAAATACTTGTTGCATTCTTTACAATCATATTGCAAATCTTTTCCGTGGATGATTTGTTTGTGATTCATCAACTCTTCTTCTTTTGAAAATTTCTTATCACACAATTCACATTTGACTTTCTTAAAAAATCTCAACGCTTATCCAAACTCTGCCTTTTTTTCATCCCAGCATTTTCTACATAACTGGCCTTCAATCTTCCAATGTCCCTTTGCATTATATCTGATTAATCCCATTTTACCTTGGCATAGTGAACAGAAATTTTTCTTTTTGCCATGTGATTCTTCTTTTTGATCAAAACATTTCTTGCACAACAATCCTTCCATGTCCCACTGCCATCGTGGTTCCCACAAATCTGTAATTTTCTGTGTTGTCCCACAGACAACACATGGCTGTCTTACTTTGCCTTCGTAGTATTCTTTTTGTTTTTCAAAATGACAATCCCCGCAAAGTGGACCTTTGATGTTCCATTCTCTTTTTGGTTTGTGTTTGTGAGTTAGTTCTTTGTTACATACACTGCAAAATGATGGCTTTCTACTGAATAATCCCATTTTCTTTGATCCTTCTGATACGATATATTCTATAAATGTAAATAAAATAAAAATAACAAAAAAGCGCTTATTGGCTTAGGATTTTCTCAAGAGCTTGGCTTGCATTTAGCATACCATTTCTCTTGGCATATTCTTCGATCATTTTGTATTGTTTTTCAGTAAAACATACTGGCATTGAACGTCTTTCCATGAACTGTGTTGACGTTTTTTACTAATATCCTTTTCTCTTGGAAAGATATTACAACCTCATAATTTTGTGGTTTGAATTATTCTAAATTTTGATCTATGTTGTGACTGTTTTTCCTGAATTCCTAATTTTAGAGAAAATGCCCTTGATTCAATCCGTGTTTTGCAAATTTAGGAAGATATTTCAAACCACTTTCTATAGTTTGACCATGGCAAAAAAACGTCAGATCTTAGTTATTGGTCATAATACTAATGGATGTACCCCTGAACATGAAAAAGTTGCATATGATGTTGGATCAGAGATTGCAAAATCTGATTCTGTATTGCTTACTGGTGGGTTGGGAGGCGTAATGCATGCGGCATCCCATGGGGCAAAAGATGCAGGTGGACTAACACTGGGAATTATTCCTCAAGATGACGCTACACTTGCAAATGAGTATTGTGATATTGTTGTTCCTACTGGAATGGGTCTAACTCGTGATTTTCTAAATGCCCTAAGTGCTGATGGAATAATAATTGTAGGTGGTGGGTCTGGCACTCTATCTGAGGTTTGTGCTGCATACATGCACAAAAAA
This sequence comes from Candidatus Nitrosopumilus sp., assembly GCA_050633805.1. GTDB lineage: Archaea > Thermoproteota > Nitrososphaeria > Nitrososphaerales > Nitrosopumilaceae > Nitrosopumilus. Next base: position 4,285 of record JBOEHF010000153.1, on the reverse strand, counting down.
CCAATGGTGGCAATCAGAAATCTAAATGGCCCTGTTGCACAATACATTGACGGATATGTTGATCACAGAGAAAATGTCAAGATTGTTGGTGTCGATACTGCACAAGAAGCAGTAAAGAAGATTTTAGAATTAATTACTGCATAGAGACAAGCAGTGGATCTGGTCTGTAAAATTCACCATGTTCATCAGCTAGTTTGTTTAATTCATCTACGATGCTCTTGATTCCTATCTCTTTTGCAGTATCAAACAATGGTTTTTTCAAACCTAATCCTAATTGAGCAGCTTTCTCAATTTCCTCAATATCACTTGCGCCATTTGAAACAAGCCATGCTGCATTGTTTAGGATATTTGCTACAAGTTGTATTGGGTTGCATTTATCTGCTAGTTCTTCTGAGAGCGTGACACGTTCGTATTTGTCATCTGAATATTTGTAATAACCTTCACCTGATTTTTGTCCAAGATTTTTCCCATCAAACATTTTTTCAACTAGGGGGTGAGGATTGATTACTTTTTTGTCACGCAAATGCATTTCAACTGTTGCTTTATGAATTACATCCATTCCAGTAAAATCAGCTAACTCAAAAATACCCATTGGGAATCCTAGTTTGAATTTTACAGCTGAATCAATCTCTTCTAGTGTTGCACCAGTTCTATCTTTGACAAAACATGCTTCATGAACCATTGGAATGAATAATCTGTTGATGATAAATCCTGGAACATCTTTTCTGCATAGAACTGCTTGTTTGTTGACTGATTTTACATATTCTTGTGTTAAATCTGTGATTTCCTGTGCAGTCTTTTCACCTGGAATGACTTCGACTAGTTTCATTAATTGTGGAGGGTTGAAGAAATGAATTCCTATGAATTTTTCAGGACGTGATGTTGTATTTGCAATTTCTGTAATTGGAAGCGTACTTGTATTTGATGCAAAGATAACTTCAGGTTTAGCTGCTTTATCTAACTCTGCATAAACTGATTTTTTCAAATCCATGATTTCTGGAACCACTTCGATGACTAGTTCTGCGTCTTTTACTGCCTCTGTTAAATCAACTACTGGTGTAATTCTTGAAAAAATTGCATCTCTTTCCTCTTTTGAGATTTTTTCTTTGGAGACCATCTTGTCTAAACTCCATTTTATTTTCTCCATTGCTTTGTCTAGAAATTCTTGTTTTATGTCTCGTAAAACTACATTATATCCTGCAGTTGCTGAAACCTGGGCAATCCCATGTCCCATTACTCCAGAACCTAAAACTGTGATATTTTTTACTGCCATGATTACTTGAAATTCGAGTATCCTTTATAATGTATCTCAAAATTTTAGGAAAATATGGGCCTATTCAAACGTAAAAAAGATGATGAAACAAAGACAAAGTGTGATACTTGTGGTACTGAACTCCATGATCCTGAACGATTGAAAAAACATATGAAAAAAGCACATGGTAATGTTCCTGCTAAAAAAATGGATCCTAATGCTGGCGATGGCGGTACTTGGTAATTGAAACTGAGTTCCAGCCAAAAAACCAGTCTAGTCTTTGTTGGTGCTTTTCTTACTGCGGGAATTGTTTTGTCTACTTTGGTCTTCCCTTTTTGGAATTTCATTCGTGAGGATATCTATGAAGCAGTAACAATTTTGACCAATAATGAGGGTATTTGCTATGTTGAGACTGTGGATACCATTCCAAAAGTTATTGAAGATTGTACCTTGAAATCTGGAGATGTTGTCACTATCAAATTTGGAGAAGGATTGGCATGGGCAACTGTTGTTGAACCCTAATCGGTGATTTAATATTTTAAAACATTTGATGTCTGAATATGGATTGTATTTTTTGTGAAATAATTTCTGGAGAGATTAAATCTAAATTTCTTAAAGAAACTGAACATTCTGTATCTTTTCTTGATGCGTTCCCTCTTGCATCAGGCCATGTCCTAGTTATTCCAAAAAATCATCATCAAAAAATTCAAGATATGAGTATTCCGGAAAACACCGATTTGTTTTCACTAGTTCATGAAATGGTCTCTAATGTGGATAAAATTACTGGATCAACTTTGATAGCCGTTCACAATGGAAAGGATGCAGGCCAGGAAATCCCACATGTCCATGTGCATCTAGTACCAAGAAGTGACAATGATTCTGCTGGACCAATTCACAGTATGTTTGATTCATCTGTAAATCTTTCAGAGTCTGAAATGGGCGAACTATACGACAAACTAAAAATTTAATGAGGAAATAATCTTTCTTTAGTGTCTTTGTTTTCTACTTTGATTGCTTTAGTTGGACATGTCTCTGCAGCATTCATAATTTTATTGACTCCTGCACCCTTTTGATTAATTACTGATGATTTAGGATTTGATTTACTAGATTTATTAACTTCAAAAACTTGGGGTGCTATAATTTCGCAACTACAACAACCTATGCACAAACTTTTGTCTACATCCACAAACAGGTCTGGTTGATTTTTGGGCTCTTGAGCTTTTTCATATTCTCCATCTCTTCCATCTGACCGTATTCGGGCATTATAGTCTTCCCAAAACTTTCTTTCATATTCTTTCCAAAAATCTGGGTCTCCTTCTTCAAATTCACGCGTATATTTGCCCCAATCTTGTTCTGGAATTCTTCCATCATCTGGTGCCCCCCACTGTGGTTTTCTTTTAAAATCATTTTCAGGTTTTTTCTGCGGTCTGGAAATGTCTTGATATGGTGATTGATGTTGATTGTGATTTTTCTTTAGATGGTTGTATGCCTCTGTGATCTTCTTAAAATCCTCATCCTCAGTCTTGTCTTTATTTTTATCTGGATGGCATTCTAATGCCATCTTTCTATATGCCGCTTTAATCTCATCTTGAGATGAACTTGAATCCACATTTAGTGTTCGAAGTGCTTGATACGTATTCACTAGCATTAGAGATTTGCCCTATGTTAAAAATAATTCCATATTATTTTGGGTTGTTTGATTATTCTAAGAGAACTTCATCATCTGCTTTCCAAGCAGGTTCTACTATACATAGGAATCTCAAAATCCCGTTGCCTGAATTCTCAATAAACTGTTCTGCATTTGGTGGAACATATGCTGAATCATCTTTTTGCAACAAATATGACTGGTTACTGATTGTTAGTTTTCCTGAACCCTCTAAAATGTAGTAAATTTCAGAAGATTTCATTTTATGACGCTTGGATTTTTTTCCCCTTTCTAATGTGAATTGAGCTAAACTGTAATTGATCCCATTTGTTGTGTTATGTGGATGAAAATACTGTTTGACTTTTGTACCTTCATTACCATCAATAAAATTTATTTCAGAATTTTTAAGTGATGACATGTTTCATTAGATGATTTCTGAAACTTTGGTTTTAAAATCTGATTCATACCATTCTGTTTTGTATGTTGCATTTTTTCTTGGTAGAATGTTGATTGCAATGTGGGAAAATTCTTTTCTCTTATCAATTGAGCCATGAGTATGTAGCGTTTTTGCAGGAATATGCACAATATCGCCTTCATTGAGGCTAATCCTCTCAATCTTTTTAATTTTGAAATTATTTTTGCTTGTCCCGTATTTTCTAAATATTTCTAAACTACCCTTTCCCTTTACTCCAATTAGCACCTGATTTCCATTGTGTTGGTGGAGTTTAGTTCTTGAGCCTTTTTCAAAATGAACGTGGTAAATGTCTTGATCTTTTGCTTTGATTTTCTCTGAAAGAACTTTCATCCATGTTTTTCCTGTAAACCAATCTGGATTTACATTTCTTTTATCTCCTGTACCTGATATGTTGGATTTTTTCATTTTAGATTCTGTCCAGGATTTTTTTCTTTTTTGCTTGAAATTCTTTCTCAGTGATAACTTCAGCTTTTCTTAACTTGCCTAGTTTTTTTAATATCTCCAAATCGTCATGTGCATTTGATGTGACATTTTTTGCAGTTGTTATTCCTTCGTTGATTTTTTTAATTCCTTTCTTTTGTAAGGCCTCTCTTTCTTTTTTTGCTTGGCTGCGTAATTCCTTACTTGTTTTGGCAGCTTGTTTTGCAGTCATTGACCCAAACTCTACTGCTTCTTCTAGTACCTCATCTGCTTTTTTCACACCTTCTTGAATTGCCTCATCTGCTTTTTTTAGAAATTTATCAATATAGCCACCTTTCTTTTTTGCCATGAATTTGAATAATTTTCAAATCTATTATCTCTTTCCTCTCTGAATTGATTTAATAGATAGAATTGCATACTTTGAACAGTTTTGGCAAAAACCTCTCATGATGTTAAAACAATAGTTTTACGAAAAAACATTGATGAAAATGAA
>JBOEHF010000152.1:0-1401 GCA_050633805.1 Candidatus Nitrosopumilus sp. | reverse complement strand
TTTTGAATGTAAAAAGGTTGATTAGGTTAGGAACGTGGTTTGCCTGCTTTCTTTTTTCTTTTGGTATCCGCCCTTTGATCAGCATGTCTCATGTGTTTACCTTTTTTTCTCATTGGCATGCTAACTTGTGATAATTAGCGCTAGTTAATTGTTATCATTTACAGGAAAACGGCACAGATACATTAACTGATTTAATGAAAAATGGCTTTACATACATTCAAAGTTAATGTTTGTAAAATTGCAGTTTAATCACGTCGGCTCTAGCGGGCATCCGCTTTATCCGTTAAACATATTCCTCAATCAGACAGTGTATGCACATCTTCTTTTGCTGTATCTCAAACCACGAGAAATTATGAATGTGTCCTTTCTTGCAATCTGTCAAGGATTTAATATGAAATAATCCTGATTTGAACCGTCAAGGTTTGAATATGTCTCGATCCTAGTGTAATGTTACCTCGATCACGTTGCCGGTTGAGAAATGTAGATGATATTTTATTTAGATCTGCGTGGCTTCAACCTTATGGCGAACACATTATGCGACCAAATGCATCTGGCGAACATTTTGCATTATTAGGTGCACTTTTTTCTTGTTTTAAGGGATCTGGTTCTACCATGGGAACTGTTTTTTCAATCGAGTCTGAATCCATCAACAACAACCCCCCAAGTATTCCAATTCCTAAAATAACTGCCACAACCCCGATCAACATGATAGAATGTTTCATACCTCTAAATGACTAATTGAAGCTCATAAAGTGTTCTACATCATCACGGCAGGCTCTCATCATGTGATTCAATTTTAGGTATTGAGTATTTGGAAAAAATTAGAATCTATACGTCACCTGTCATCATATGGAACATCTCATCTATCTCACTGTAAGCACCAGCAGACCATGTAATTTTCAATCGTTGCTTGTTGACATGATTCCCAATTTTGAATTTTTCCAAAGAGGTCACTTATGGAGTTGTGATACTCTGTACTTTGATTTGACGCAATGCCATAATCACCATGTTGGAAATACTCTGGCTTGTACCACGTAGGTTATTGTGAACCTAGACTTGATGTTCAATCAATGCCGAAAACACTGTAGTGGAAGGCTTCATTCCACTACAGTTTGTTGACTCCTTTGGAGAGTCGGTTAATCTGAATTTTTCTGGTTGACATGTATTGCAAAATTTGTATAAAAGGATGTTTTTTCTCAATTGGCAAACGGACCCAGCTTAAATTAATAAAAAAATAAATGAGTTAATTGAAATTTTTAAAGAAACGGGACTGCCGAATGACGATGCCAGAAAACAACTGCTTTGTAAAATCAAATGGGCAACTAGTTTCAGTAACTCGTCTTAAGAAAGGAGATACTGTAATGGTCCATCCAAAACCCGCAACTGGCAGACATTTTGGAA
>JBOEHF010000151.1:0-7592 GCA_050633805.1 Candidatus Nitrosopumilus sp. | reverse complement strand
TCAACAAGAATTTAAAAAAATCCAAAGGTAGAAGAATGGGTTTAGAAAAATGTGTTTTTGATCCTTCTCTAAAAGAACTAATGGATGCAACCAAATCTAGCGGATTGGAAATTACAGAATCAGATGACAAGGTAAGATTTCCAAAAAGACCTTTTGTAAGGTCAGGCTATGTCATTGTACCAAAAGGATCCTCCAAGACAAAAATTCTTAACAAAATTTCAGAAAAGTTAGTGCAGAAGAGGTCCAAACAATCAAAATAAAATCAAATCTAGCTCTTAGCTAAAGTAAAGTTGACAGAAGTCTATGATAAGAATACAATAATTATTAATTCTAATTGCAGGAGGTAGGCGAAATAATGCACCTAGCCAATAGTGGCAGAGTAATCATTCAACTATCAACAGAATTAGTTGAAGGGCAAATACTCTGTGACGAAAAGGGAACTAGAGTTGCAAAAGTAAACGAAATGATAGGTCCAGTAAAAAGACCGTTTGCATCAGCAACGCCATTAACAAATAATATCAAAAAATACATTGGCAAAAATGTTTTCGTATCTCAAGAATCTCCTGCTAACAAACCAAAAAAATTTAGGAGAAGAAAATAATGAACATACTAGAAAAACAAAACTGTCCTGAATGTAAATCTACATTAGTAGATGACATGCAGAACGGTGAAATAATCTGCTCTGGTTGCGGCGTTGTTGTCGATGATCAGATTGCAGATTTTGGTCCAGAAACAATAAGCTCAAACTTTGAAGACAAGATGAAGCTTGCAAGAGCTACAGGACAAACAACATATTCCCAACATGATTTGGGAATAACTACTGAGATTTCAATCAGTGCGAAAGACTTTAGCGGAAAAACAATCAACCGTGAAGTTGCAGGCCAGATGAATAATCTTAGAAAATGGCAACAAAGAGTAAGAGTTTCCACACCAAGGGAGAGAAGACTAGCAAATGTTTTAGTAAAAATGGGTGAAACATGTGATGGTCTTAATCTATCAAAGAATGTTTTGGAAACTGCATCTATGATATACAGAAACTTGGATGGGCATGTCGAGGTAAAGGGAAAATCAGTAGTTAGCATTACAGCTGCTACAATTTACATGGCATGCAAACAATGTGATGTAGTAAGATCATTAGAAGAAATTTGCCGAGGAATTTGTCCAGCAAAAGACGTCAAATCAAAATCAAAACTTGCAGCTAGATACTATAGAACCATGGTAATGGAAATGGGACAAATGCATGCCCCAGTTGTCACCATGGACAAATATATCTCAAAGATAGCAAACATGACACAAACCGAGGTAAGAGTTGAAAGACTAGCCTTGGAAATAGCAGAGAAAACCAAAGACAGCAATATTGCTGATGGAAAGGCTCCAAACGGAATAGCCGCAGCATATCTATATGTGGCATCAGTTTTACTTGGACAAAACATCCTACAAAGAGACGTTTCAAGTGTTGCAGGAGTTACAGAGGTAACCATCAGAAATAGATGTAAAGAAATTCTCACATGCTATAAACTCAAAATTACTTTAAGACCATCTCTGGCCAACTAATTACACACCCCCCCCCTCTTTTCATTTTATTATTTTAGATTAGGATTAGCTAAATTTCGTCGGTATTATATAGAGAATCAAAATTAATCGGAACATGGCAGTTCTTGAAATCAAAGATCTTCACGTATCACGAGATGGTAAAGAGATTCTCAAAGGCGTCAATTTGAAAACAGGTCCTGGAGAAGTACACGCCATCATGGGACCGAATGGGTCTGGAAAGAGTACATTGGCTTACACATTACTTGCACATCCAAAATACGAAGTAACTAAAGGAGATATTTTGTTAGACGGTGAAAGCATTTTAGATTTAACAGCAGATGAAAGAGCAAAGAAAGGATTGTTCTTAGGATTTCAATACCCAACTGAAGTATCAGGAGTAGGGTTTTCTCATTTCTTAAGAACAGCATACAACTCTCTTAGTAAAGCACTAGAAGGCGACGACAGAGAAGTCTTCATTACAGTTAGAGAATTTCAAAAATATCTTAAAGAGAATCTAGAAAAAGTAGGGCTAAGAGAAGAATTTCTTTCAAGATATCTTAATGAAGGATTTTCAGGAGGAGAGAAGAAACGTGCAGAAGTATTACAAATGGCAGTACTAAAACCAAAAATTTCAATCTTAGATGAACCAGATTCAGGATTAGATATTGATGCAGTCCAAGCAGTAGCTCAAGCAATCAGTAAAGTTTCTGGCAAAGATGCAACAGTAATCATCATCACTCATTATGCCAGAATTTTGAAATTCCTAGACAAACTAGACTTTGTTCATGTATTTGCAAAGGGACAAGTATTGAAGACAGGTAATGCATCACTTGCAGACAAACTTGAATCAGAAGGTTATGAGTGGGCTTTAGAGCAATCAGCCTAATCAATTTTAAACAGAATATTTTCTTAAAAAAACTATTGATTTACAAAGTTAATGTAGAATTTTCTAAAGAGTTTCTAGATATTGAAAAAGATCAAATCAACATTGGAATAAAATCTAAGGCCATCAAAGGAGAAGCAAACAAAGAGATAATTAAGAAAATTGCAAAACATTTCAAAATATCAACAAATTTAGTTCAAATAAAATCAGGACACAAATCATCAGAAAAAATTATCAAGGTTCTTCAATAGAAAATCTAGTTTTTGTTTAAATAGGGTTTCAAAATTCAAAGTATCATGTCAGAAGAAGGTCAATATTATTTCAATTTCTCATTTTTCAAAGTAGATCCAAAATGGAGATGGATGGCAGACTTGGCAAAGGAAGAATCTGCAAAAGAGGTTGAAAATGTAATTAATAATTCTGGAATTATGTTTAGATCATATTCAAACTTGGGCCTAAGAGATGATACTGATTTTTTGTTTTGGTTTGCAGGGAAATCAATTGAAGAAATTCAGAAGGTAATTGAAAAAATCTACAAGACCGTTTTTGGAAAATACATTATTCCATCAATGACTTATCTTTCATGTACTAGACCTTCAATTTACGTTCAAGGAGAAAGAAAAGAGCACGGTTTTCTAACTGGAATGGACCCAAAAAAATACGTTATAGTTTATCCATTTACAAAAACAAGAGAATGGTATCTGCTACCTCAAGAGAAAAGACAAAAAATTATGGATGAACATATTGAAGTTAGTAAAAAATATCCACAAATAGTTCTCAATACAACATACTCTTTTGGAATTCATGATGAAGATTTCATGCTGGCATTTGAAGTTGATGACATTAGAGATTTCCAAGACTTGATCATGGATTTGAGAGAAACAGAAGTATCATCATATGTCAAAAACGACATCCCAATGATCGTTTGTGTGAAAAAAGACATCGTACCAATGATTTCCAGCTTAGGTTAAGCCTTCAAATTATTAAAAATCAAATATCATAGGTGCAAATCTTGGATAAACATAAATGCTGAAATTTAAGATCAGAGATTAGCTTTGAAGTATAACAAACTAGGCAAAACAGACATTGAAATTTCAGAGATAGGATTTGGTGCATGGGCTATTGCTCTTGATTGGTGGGGCAAAAAAATCGAAGAAGACGAAGCAAAAAGAATGCTCAAAAAAGCCTATGACGTGGGAATTAATTTCTTTGAAACAGGTGATTTGTATGGTAAAGGATTAAGTGAAAAATTAATCGGGGAGGCCTTTAAAGACATGAGAGATGAAATTGTTATTTCTACAAAATATGGTTATGATTTTAGTGGAGTCGAGCAAATAGGTCACAAAGAACTTCCACAGAGATTTGATGAAGATTATACAAGAATGGCACTAAGAAATAGTTTAGAAAGATTACAAACAGATCATGTCGATATGTATGGTGTACACAATCCAAAATTAAAAGATGTAAGAAACAACTCTATTTTCAATCTACTAGATAGTTTTATCAAAGATGGTTCCATCAAAACATACCAAATTGCATTAGGTCCTGCAATAGGATGGACTCAAGAAGGCATGGAAGCAATGGACAAACCAAATCTTAGTGCAGTTCAAACAGTTTACAANNATTTTAGAGCAAACTCCAGGAAATGAATTAATGAAAAAAGCTGTAGAAAAAGATGTGGGGATTCTAGTCAGAGTTCCAGAAGCATCAGGAATTTTAACAGGTAAAGTCAATGCAGATACAAAATTTGACGATAATGATCATAGATCAGTAAGAAAAAGAGAATGGCTCAAAGCATCGCTAGAAAAAGTTGAGCAGTTCAGACCAATCGCAGATAGAAACGGATTAAACATCACAGAATTTGCCATGAAATTTATGATGACAAAGAAAGGATTTGCAACAGTACTCCCAACAATGATTAGCGAAGAAGAAGTTGTCAATTATGCCCAAATGTCAGATGGAAAATACATTCCAGATTCAGATATGAAAGAAGTAGAGGAATTGTACAATACTTGGCCTTCATACGAATTAAAAGCAACAACTCAAGCAAATTAGTTTGTAGATGGACAGACCAAAAGACATTGAAAAAACCCTAGAAGTTATTGAGCAAATGAAGATTGCCAAGATAGGCAAATACAAGAAATGGGAATCGATGATTAAGAAAATTAAAAAATACCAGAAACTAAATCCTGAAGAATTAGAATATTATTCAAATCTGACTAGAATTTACAAAGAGACAGGCGTCACTACAAGAAGCAAAGTATACCATACTAAACTTTCAGAATTAGATGAAAAGCCACCATGTAAAGAATGTGGAGATGACTCCCAGTATTATTGTAACATGAATGATCAATATTTTTGCACAATTCATGTCGTAGGGCATGATGAGAATGAATTCTAGGAAGCTGGAACTGTTTCTTCTAAACTAAAAGAATTTTCAACGAAATATTCTACTCGAGTTTTCTTGAATTCACGAGAACTAAAAAGAATTTGATATTCATCTACATGAATTTGATCTTGAATGGTTTTTGCCATTTCATGTGCCTCATCATGTGTTTTACAGTGAATCATAGAAAATACATTGTAAGGCCAATCAGGATATGTCGGTCTTTCATAACAATGACTCACTTGAGGAAATGAACCAAGAGTTTCACCAACTTTGGCAATTTTATCTTCAGGTACTTTCCAAACAATCATGCCATTTGCTGTAAAGCCTACTTGTCTGTGTCTTAAAATAGCAGCAAATCTCCTCATCACTCCAACATCTTCATAATATTTCATTTTTTCAAATAATGTATTCTCAGTTATTCCAAGATTATTTGCAGCCTTAACAAAAGGTTCATCAATTATTTCCATATCTTTTTGTAATTCTCGGATAAAGTCTTTGTCTTCTTCAGTTGGAACAAATTTTATATTTTTGATTTCTTTTTTCTGTTCAGATGGTGCAACCTTATGTTTTTTATCATCCACCATGTCAAGTTTAACACCAATTTTGAATAATTGCAGAGTTGGAAGTCGTCTTACTTTTTTAATTCCTTTTAGAACATTGAATTTCTCTAGCTCATCTTTCAAATCAGTTCCAGGAGGGACAGCCAAAGTAAACCAAAGATTAAACTGATGATCACGCTCATAATTATGACTAACTCCAGGATGACGATTGATTTGATTTGCAACATATTCTAATTTATCATCTTCAATCTCCATAGCTACTAAAGAACTAGTGTAACCCAATTTCCTAGTATCAAAAATTGCACTTAGTTGTCGTAAAACTCCAATTTCTTTAAGTTCGTTTAGTCGTTTTTTGATTTCCTCAGGAGTAGTATCAAATTTTTTAGCAATAGCATCAAAAGGTCTAGTTACAAGTGGAAAAGTCCATTGAATCTCATTTAGAAGTTCTTTATCAGAATCATCCATAGAAGTCAATAATTCAAGAACTTGCTCATTCAATTAAAAATGTAGCTCGCATTTTACGCATTGATTTTTAATACATAAATAGAAACCCAAGTCCCTTTGATCGATGATAGTTGATCTTAATCTTCAGGATAAAAAAATAATCATTGTTGGGGGAGGAAATGAAGCACAGAAAAGAATCAATTCCATAATTAAACAGAATTGTAGTATTACAGTAATCAGCGAGACAGTCAATTCTCAAATTAACAAATGGTCTAAAACCAAAAAAATCAAATTAAAAAAACAAAAAATTTCAGATACAAAATTTCTTTCAGAATTTAAACCAGATCTAGTAATTACAACCACAAACGACAAAAAAATCAATCAAAAGATCGTCAATGATGCAAAAAAGAAAAAGATACTAGCATATAGTTCAGATAATCCAGAAAATAGTGATTTTTCAAATCCTGCAATAATTGATTTTGAAAAGACAATTCAGATTGCGATTTTTACAGGAGGAAAAAGTCCTGCAATGTCAAAAAAAATCAAAGATAAGTCTGAAAAAGTTTTGAAAAAAATCATCACAAAAGAGGATATCGCTCAAATCAAAATTCAAAAAATGGCAAGGGAAATAGCTAAAGAATCAATACCGACTCAAGGGGAGAGAAGAAAGTGTCTACGTAATATCATTATTGATAATGAGATTGATCAGTTAATAAAAGACGGACAGGTAAAAAAAGCTGAAAAGCGAGCAATCACAATATTGAGGAATTGGAAATGAATCAAAATATCATAAATGCACGTGTAACTTTTCGTAACTCACCAATTCACATTTTAGAAAAATTTACAATTAAAGACATGGAAACAGCATATGAACAATTCAAAGATCAATCTGGATTGGATGAATGTGTGATCATTCAGACATGTAATAGGATCGAATTGTTTGGAAAATCTAAAACATATGATTCAGACAAAATCAAGAAAACATGGGCTACAATTGCAGGGCTAGAAAAAGATGCAGTTGATGAGAATATAGAATTTGTAGAAAATCAAGAAGCATTACATCACTTGTTGAAACTCACTTCAGGATTAGACTCTATGGTATTAGGTGAAGAACAGATTTTAGGGCAGATAAAAAAATCCATTACATCTGCAAGAGAAGTGAAAGCTTCAGGACAACATCTCAACACATTGTTTGATAAAGCAATTAGGATGGGAACTAGAATTAGAAATTCAAGTGGAATTGGAGCTGGGGGAATCTCAGTAGGTTCTATGGCCGTAAAACTTGCAGAAGAAAATATTGATGAACTAAAAACAAAAAAAGTATTATTGATTGGAACTGGTGAAGTATCTACCCTAGTTGCAAAATCATTAGAAAAACGAGGATATGCTTTTGATGTCACAAGTAGAACTATGGGAAGATCAGAAATATTTTGTGAGACCATGGGCGGCAGTCCAGTAAAATTTGAAGAAGTTCTTTCAGGATTTGACAAGTACGATGTAATTTTTGTAGCTACAACTGCACCATACTTTCTTGTAACAAATGAGAGAATCACAGAAGCGATGAAAAACAAAACCAATGGAATAATGATTTTAGATTTATCAAATCCAAGAACGGTGGATGAAAAAGTTGCAACTATTGGAGGTGTCAAATTGATGAATTTAGATCAGATTGCAGAAATGGTAGAAAAAAACATGAATGCAAGATTAAACAAGGTAAAAAGCGTTGAAAACATAATTAACGAAGAAGTTTCTGTATTAGAAGCCTCAATGAAAAGATTAGATG
>JBOEHF010000150.1:0-6069 GCA_050633805.1 Candidatus Nitrosopumilus sp. | reverse complement strand
TAACACTTTTGTCTCTTATTTCGGAACGTAAAGAATCCACATCAGTTGTAATTTTACCAGTTCCTGTCAAGCAGCACATTCACCCTTGCCAGTTTTTGTATGATAACTTGTATCATCCCCATAATCAAGATAGAAATCAGGATCCTCCTCTTTTGTCGGAGGAATCGTTAAGGGTTCAAGAATCTTTTTGATGTCACCGATAGATTTTATTTCAGAATCTTCGTTTCCACTAACAATTCTATGAATCCAAGACTTTAGAGTGTCATCAGATTTTTTATTCTGTTTAAAAATTTCAATGATCTTAAGAATTACAGGGATCACTCTTTTTGCAGGAACTCTAAGGAGTGTATGTCCCAACATGGTATCACCATCAGAACGTCCACCTATAGACATCTGATAGTTGGCATACATGTCTTTTCCAACACGTCCACCACCTCCAAAGAATCCAATAGTTGCAATTCCATGCTGGCCACAAGAATTAGGACAGCCACTTATCTTAATGGAAGAGTCTCTAAGATCATCATCTTCATCAAGTTTTAACTCAAGGAATTTTCTTTGGATTTCTTTTGCTAGCCTGTGAGAATTAGTCAAAGCTAGATTACAAGAAGTAGTTCCTGAACAACCAATAGGAGCAGTCATAGTTAATGCACCAGATTTTGCCAATCCAACTTCAAGGAGTTTAGAGTACATTTTAGGCAAATCATCTTCGTGAACGTATCGAATTGCTACGTTTTGCACAAATCCAGTTCTGGCCTTGCCCTCTGCAGAAAAGTCACGAATAATATCAGCAATTGCAGTTAATTGGTTTGAAGTAATATCCCCTGCTTCAAGAGTAATAAACACAGAACGATAATCAGATTGTTTTTGTTTGACAGTATTTGTTTTGAGCCATCTTGCATAACCATCAGGAGCTGATTCACCACTTTCATCGGTGATTCGTATAGGTCTTCGAATTTCACTAGGGGTGGTGTCAACTTTAAGACGGGTAACAACAGATTGTGTGGCTCTTACAACAGCACGTTCTTTTAACACAAGGTTTTGGAATTTTTCCCAACCCATTTCGTTTACAAGATAACGCATTCTGTTTCTTGCAAGATTAGTTCTATCACCCATTCTATCAAATAGTCGTACACATGCAATTGAAGTGTAAAGTAGATCTTCTTCGGGAGTAAATTCTTCTAATTGATGTCCGACAAAAGATTTGTTGCCTAAACCACCACCAAGAAATATTTTAAATCCTCTTTGAGTTTCACCATCTATTTCTCTTGTTTGTGGAATTAATCCCACATCAACCATTCTTGCCATGCCATGTTTTTCACAACATGTAAAAGTAAATTTGAATTTACGAGGTAATCCCTGAGACATCGGATTTCGTAAAAAGAACTTTGCAGTAGCAAGTGCATAGGGTGTGGAATCAAATTCTTCATCAGGGCAGACTCCAGCCATAGGACTACACATTACGTTTCTTACAGTATTTCCACATGCTTCTCTTGAAGTCATTCCAACTTCAGCAAGACTACGCAAAATTTCTGAAACGTCTTCAAGAATTACCCAATGTAGTTGGATACTTTCTCTAGTCGTAAAATGTGCATTTCCAATAGAATACTGTTCACTTAGTTGAGATATTTTTTCAAATTGATGAGGATAAATTTCGCCTGCAGGTAGTTTGATTCTAACCATTGCATAATCATTAGTCATTCTAGTACCATATGCTCCATGTTGGAGTCTAAATCGTCTAAAACTGTCTTCGTCATATTTTCCCTGACGGAATAATTTTACAGTTTTAGCAAAATTATCAGCTTCTTCATTTCTAGCCCAATTGATTTTAGGCTTTACGGATTTAGAAGTCTGTTTTAGATTAGGTACTGTCAATACAAAGTAATCTCGTTTAGTTTGGATATAAATTTTTGATATTTGGAGTTTTTAGGTAAAAAAATTTCCTCAAGGTACAAAATTTTCCTACTTTTACATAGAATGAATTCAGGAATTTGATTAGTACGACCTAATTTTTAAAAAATGATGTGGCAAAGTATTAATTATTAACAGAATTCTTCTGTTTCATGCAAGAAGCAACTATTGCAGAACAATCAGAGAAAATTTTTACAGATGTACGTGAAGTTGAAATCACACGTGCAATTGCAAATGAATTTCATGATGTGTTAATTGATAGAGCAGAATCTGACGTCATCATTATTGGTGCAGGTCCTGCAGGATTAACAGCAAGTAGAGAGCTTTCCAATATGGGTTACAAAGTTTTAGTCATTGAACAAAACAACTACCTTGGAGGAGGTTATTGGTTAGGAGGATACATGATGAATCCAGTTACAGTTAGAGAACCGGCCCAAAAAATTTGGGATGAATTGGGAGTACCATACAAAAAAGTACAAGATGGATTATACATGACACCAGGACCTCATGCAGTTTCAAAATTGATTGCAGGTGCATGTGATGCAGGAGTAAAATTCCTTCAATTAACAAAGTTTGATGATTTAGTACTAAAGGGTGGAAGAGTTGCAGGAATCGTAGTCAATTGGATGCCAGTTTCAGCATTGCCACGAAATATTACATGTGTCGATCCAGTTGCATTTGAAGCTAAAGTAATCATTGATGCATCAGGTCATGATTCTGTTGCAGTAAAAAGACTAGTAGATAGAGGTCTAGCAGAATGGAAAGGCATGGAGCCAATGTTTGTCAACGATGGAGAAGAGCATGTTGTTCACAAGACGGGCGAAATATACCCAGGATTAATTGCAGCAGGAATGTCAGTTACAGAAACTCACGGACTTGCAAGAATGGGTCCAACATTTGGTTCAATGCTGTACTCTGGAAAAAGAGCAGCAGAGATTGCAGCATCTAAAATCAAAGAGTTAGAAAGATAACCCATCAAAGAGCCAGATTCTTTATTGAAAACATCTAAAATCATCCTATATGATGAGCCTACAGTACCAGAGATTCAATTAAAAAAATTAGGAAAATTCATTTCAGATACGTTTCCAGTGAAAATTGAGATAAGAAATAATTTTTTTCAGAATTCAAATCAAAAAATATATGAAAAAATTGCAAGTGCCAGAGTTTTTGATTTAAAAAAACCATTTCAAAAACACATTCCAACAGAAGATGAAATTAAAATAGAAATTCAAAACAAAAACATGTCAAATAAAGAAGAAATGACTTTGTATGATGGATTTGAATTTCAAAAAACAATATCAGAATTCATATCAGACGATGAAGAGCAGTCAGATACACTACACATAATTTTTACAAATAAACTAACATGTACATTTGATGAAGGTGATTTCAGATATCATGCAAGAGCAATTATTGGTTCAAACCCCATAATTATTTCTACTTCAGGCATAATAGAAGCACCAGCTAAACCTAAACAATACTACCTAGATTTGATGACAAATTTTACAAAAGAAAGGGTTCATAAAATTAAAGCGAAATACAAAGGAGAATTTTTAGAATATAATGATCCAAGAATATCTGACATAATTGAAGGGTATTTGTTACAAGGGATTATCTACTATGAGACAGGGGATGCATTTTGCGAGAACAAAGATTGCAGGCTATACAATGCTCACTGGCAGAAGGATCTTTTGGATTTACAATTAAAAAACAAAAAACTTTGTGAGAGACACGAAAGAAATCTCAAAGTACTAAATCAACCTTGAAGAGACTGAATGTCTTTACGGATTTTTTCAGCTGATTTTTTCAAAGATGAAGATTCAGTATCGTCAAGGGTTATTTTTTGAATTTCAGAAACCCCATTTTGATTAATTTTTACAGGTACACCCATTGAAACGTCATTTTCCCCATATTCACCCTCAAGCACAACAGATGCCGGAATAAGAATTTCTTTTTTGTGTAAAACAGATTCAATGACGTCATAGGTATTTTTGGCAATTCCAAATTGAGATCTACTCTTAAAGTTCCTCAATGTCTTCCAATAATTTCTAACAGCATCAGTAATGGAATCTCTAGTGTCAATCATAGAAAAAAGCGGATTACCTCCAACTTTTACACCAGAAAATATAGGCACCATAGAACCACCATGTTCGCCCAAAACAAGGGCATTTGAAATTGAAGATTGAGGAACAGACAGTGTCTCAGAGATGTGATAACGAAATCTGCTAGTATCAAGACTAGATGCAATTCCAATAACTTTGAACCTAGGAAGGTTACTTTCTTTTTGAAAAAAGTAGGTTAGAACATCAAGAGGGTTAGAGACTGTCAAAATTATTGCAGAGGGACAATATTGTTTAATTTTTTGTGCTATTTCTTTAATCATCTTTACTTGTAATTCCATGTTTTCTGTTCGGTCTTTCTGATATACACCAACACTTGCAGCAATTACAACGATATCTGATCCAGATAATTCAGAATAATCATCAGTTCCATGGATAGAGAATTTAGAATTTGAAGGAATTGCACTTGCAATATCCATTGCCTCACCAACTGCTTTCTCTTTATTTAGGTTAACAAGTAAAACATCATCTAAGCTATTAGATACACAAAGAAATGCAATAGAAGAACCAACACGTCCACTACCTACAATCGAAATCAACTAAATCACGTTTTGTTTATTTAACAATTAAAACAGGGCATCTAGTTTTCTGAGAAACACCGTTTGCAACACTGCCTAAAAGTAATTTATCAAAACCAGTTCTTCCATGAGAACCAATAACGATCAAATCAAATTTCCTAGATTTTGCATAATTCACAATATCATTAACAACAGATTTTGAAGTAATGATTTGAGATTTTATTGCAACATTATTTTTTTCTGCAAGAGATTCTAATTTTTCCAAATGTTTTTTTGAAACTTTCTTTTGTTTTTTAATAAGTTCATTATCTGCTCGGGCATCATAGTATTTGTGATGCCATGCATCCCCTTCAAGACAAGTAAGCAATGTTACTTTAGAATCACGACATTTGGCGATATCTAATGCAACTTTGAATGCCCTAGTAGATTGAGTAGATAGATCAAATGGTACAAGGATATTTTTAAACAATCTCAATACTCCTTTTTACGAATGCTTTCTCGTTGTCGCTTATCATCATGTTTAGGCAACTCACCTTCTAATTTTCTAGATAAGTCATCAGCAATTTTAAGAATATCCCAGCCAGATTCTGTGTAAATTAGTTGGTTTTTTGAGGTTTTTACAGTAGCTGTAACATCATAGTGGGTTCTAGAGCCTTCCGTATTTTGAGTTTCTACAGCGATTTTGGCTTCAATAATATGAGATAATACTTGCTGAACTTTATCTAAAGCAGCACCAAATTTTGATGAAAGAATTTCATTTGCAGGTTCATCTGTGGGCAAACCAATTACAAATAATGGAACATTTCCTGCCATACTTGAGATAAGTAAACCAGAACTAAATAGCTTTCTTGTAATTTCCACTTATGATTTTCAGAAATGATTTTTCTGAAAGATATTTAACAAATTATCAGATAGGTCTATCATGGATGTTAGAAATTTAAGACTATCAGAATTAATCACAAAACCAATCACAGTAGGTCCAAGTATGTCGTTGATGAAAACTCGGGAATCGATATTAAAACACAAAGTAAAGCGAGTAATAGTTACAGACAAGAAGAAACCAATTGGGATAATTACAGAAAAAGATCTAGCAAAAAAAATTTATGATTTGGGAACAAAGTCGATAAACTCCGTAAAAGCAAAAGATTTCAAACCAAGAAAATTATTTACTTTAACTAGAGAAAACACTGTAAAAGAATGTGCAAAATTGATGAAAAAGCACAGAATCAGCCTAGTAATTATTTTGAACAAAAATAAAACACTTGAAGGAATTGTTACAAAAACAAACCTTGCAACAGCTTTTCTAACTAAAGGGTCAGACTCAATCAAAGTTTCAAAAATTATGAAATCTAAAGTAATTACAGCAGCCCCCAGTGATCCGATTTTACATGTGGAAGGCTTGCTGTTAAAATACGGGATTTCCAGAATCATCATCAAACGAAACCAAAAACCAGTTGGAATCATCACATTCAGAGATTTTGTGCCTGCAAAAATACCACAATGGATTGCAGAATCAGCAGATC
>JBOEHF010000149.1:0-4848 GCA_050633805.1 Candidatus Nitrosopumilus sp. | reverse complement strand
ATGCAAACTCATGTTCCACCAGCATCGCATTAAGATTAATGCCATCACAATAAACTACTGCCAGTATCCTGCTAGTCCCTGAGAGTCCCTCCAATGGGCGCAAATCATCCTGGTCGACTAGCGCATCAGAACCAATTGAACAAATTTGTTCAAGAAATTCCTTGGCCTCTTGTCCTCCTTCTTCGTCTAGTTCCGGGGATGACACCAATGCAAGGCGAAACAAGGCATTGTCAACTCTGACAGTGTTCCCGTCAAACATTTCAGTCACAGTTCCGGTGATACATCTGGAGGAAAATGACTGCGGGCAGCCATCAGGGTTTCTGGATTCGTTTGAAAACTTTTCTTGTGAATTAATACTTGCAAGGTATCCCATTCCCTTGAGGAGGTATTCCTCTCCCAAATCAGATTCTGCCCAATGCCATGCATTATGCTTTATCATGTGATAAAGATCATAATCAGAATAATGACTTTGTGATATCTTGTAGGCATCAATCTCTTTCTGTGAAGGCATCGTGATAATTTTATTGTCTGCCAAAAACTGAATCGCATAAATCATTTCCTGATCATCAATCTTCCCTTCATTCCACCATCTGGCATTGTACTCCATCCAATCAGGAACAGCATATTGGGAAGAATATGTTTCAGATGATCTATCGGAAGAGTATTTTGCATCAATAGAATTGATTTGCACAGAATCCATCATGGAATCAAATGCTGAAAAATATTCGGGAAATCCATCCCATACACTGTATGAAAAAACATATCGAGAGTTGTCATTTGTTATGTACACCTTTGATTCATTGAGTCTGTGTCCCGCGTTATCTCCAGTTGAGTATGTCAGCTGCCATGCAGGAAGGTTTGATACAAGGATGGATTTTGACTCAATTATTTCGAGTCCATGTCCTTTGGTTTCCAGCATCTTCACTTGAGACTCTGCAATCTCCTCTGGAGAAAGACTCGTATCACGATACACATGATCCATTGAAATAAGCCCCGTGTTCCCTGGGGCCCAAATTCGAGCAACAAATGGAAGGTCGAGCCTGCTGCTCTCCATCAGATTCCAGTCGCCAGGGTACTCTAAACTCAAACCAATGTCGTTATTCTGATAATGTGGATAGCTCCTGTCAAGATTATCTGTTTGTGCATATGTATCATGAATTGACAATATGGCTGCAAAAACTCCTAGCAAAACAAGCATGGCAAAAAAGAGTTTCATAATCTCACTTTTGTTGGCATGTTCATAAAGAATTCTACTTTTGTTACAGGGCCTTTCATCAATCTGAAAAGATCAAAGTATTGTTCAGACCAATCGTAATCAGAAAATAGTCTCTCTCCGCTTTTCTTAGAAATTGAATCTGTAGAGATGGATTTTAGCTAGTCACCATGGGTAGATGATGACATCGTTTTTTCCACGTGCATTAGAAGATCATAATAATTTCCCACGTAGGTGCATGAAATTTGCTGAATGAGCAATCTCTTATCTCATGAAATGATTTGCGTAATCCAAGATTGTTTACATCATTGATGAATCTGCTTGGAGTAAACTCACATGGTTCGTACAAATCACTAGTTGCCAGAATTTTATCATCTGGAAGATCGGTGATAATAGGTGCAGAACTGTTTATCCGTTATTAGAGAAAGTCAAGTAATGCCATTATCCTCTAAAAACTGATCAAAAATTTTTTCATAGGCTTTGACACGTTCGGCAAACCTGGCTTCTCTATTTATCCAATGCCAAGTCGTGCTTGAGTTTGCCTCTCCTGATTCTATTTCGTCAATAAATTCAAAGAAAGACTCAAAGTCAATTTCAGGATAATCTGACTGTTCTGCCATCCGCTATCGGTTCCTCTAACTGTTAGTCAAATAATTCCATAAAAATTCTATCTTGTATTCTCAAAATTCAGAATATCAATCACTAAAAACCCAATCGTTGGAATCTGTATCTTTCTACAGAATCGGGAAAACAATAAAATCCCTCCACAAAGTACAAGACATGTGGCAGAAGCTAGTGTAGCAGCATTTACGGCTGCAATATGTGTTGCAGTCTCACTTGCAGTAGTCTGTTTTGTACTTCGTGGTAAAGGACATCATGATGATGTTCCTGTGACAATAAGGGAATAAAGAACCATCCCAGAGTATAGATGGCATTAGAATAATTTGCTTATACTGCGTTGGAACCTATCTCACCAGTTCTAATTCTCATTGAATCTTCGATAGTATATACAAAGATCTTGCCATCGCCTGGACTTCCAGTCCTTGCAGAACTAGCTATTGCAGACATGATTTTTCTGACCTCGCCATCATTGCAAACAATCTCAATTTTGGTTTTAGGATTTAATGCAGCCCCTGTAGTCGTACCTGGTCTTCCGCCACCCGTAGTCTGTCCTTTTTGAGTGCCCAATCCCTTCACCTCATAAATTGTCATGCCGTTTATTCCGGCATTTTGTAATGCATCCTTTACAGAATGGATTTTGGAGTTTCTAACCAATGCCTCTATTTTCTTCATGCACCGACTGAATTTTTTTTATTATTTATGTAGTGGGTATGATTTCCTATCTTCAAAACATTGGCGTTTTAAAAAAATACTGTTTAAAGAATGAATCATGAAAATCTATTTTTCATTAAATAATTTCTATGCAGGTCCTAATCTTACCCCTTGAATATGTCATCAGCACGGCGTGTTTGGGGATGTAGTTAGCAGCAAAGATTTTGCACTAAAAAACAGTTTAAAAAATTAGAAAAAATGGATGTCTATTCCAGGTTTAATGGTATAGAACTATTCCCAAATGACTCGTTGATTCTAAAATGATAGTCTTTTCCAGAATCATACTCAAATGTTGTACCTCCGCCTCCGATGTTTGGTCCAAAGAACATGTTGAAGATTTTAGACTCTCCGGGTTTCAAAACAACCTGTCCATTTGTAAAGTCCATTCCAGAATACTTGTATTCCTTATCGCCGTCTGAAATATCATAGTTGCATACTGCAGGCCCAGTGCAGAAAAGAGACTCGTTTTGAGTAGAACCAGTATTCTCAACTAATATTCTCAAGTTTAGTAGTGCTTGGCCTGATGAGGCAATCTCAAAGGTGTTTCCCTCAGTACCTAGTCCTGGCCAATAGTAAGTAACTGGACCAACTTCGATTGCCTCAGAGTTCTCCTTGTAGTATTTTGCAGTAATTTTGTCTTTTACTTCTCTTTCGCAATTCAGTCTTTCATATGCCTTTTTGACTTCGGCGCACTTTTCTAATTCTGTTTGCAGCGGATCTGCAACTTCCTCTGCACTAACAAATGGTGTGATTGTTCCGATTAGGAGGATTGCTACGATTGCAGTTATTGTTGCTTTCATTGATGCTGATTTGTGTTTATCATATTTAATCTAGTTCTAAATTTCAAAATAGTGCCAACATGGAATCTTGCTATGAATTAAAATATTATTTTCTGAACAAGATCCAAATTCGAGTTCCTACAAAAATTCCTACCGCAAGAGCAATCATGATTGGTACTATGAACTGTCCCTCATCCATGTATTTTGTAGACAAGTCATTCTATTTAGTAAAAATGAGGCTGTTCTCTAATGCCGATCATTCTAAGAATGAAAAATAATTTCAAATCATGCCCATGCAACAATTTTACAATCCTTTCTATAGAATCCTAAGAACATACCAAGAGTAATTCTCGGAGTGTTCCCCGCTATTTCTGTAACTTTGTGATAATAACTAGGGTTCATTATCACCAGGTCTCCTGCATTCAAATTCGATATTTTACAGGATTCGCTTGATTCTGTCAATCTTGATGAATAGCCAAACTCTATATTTCGAAATCTTTCATTTTCTTTTTTCCACTGCTTGTTATACATGACTAAATCCCCACCATGTTCTGATTCCTGTAGATGAAGAATACATGATATCTGATGGTCTATATTTGATAAGGCATATTCTTTTCCTTCATATTTTACGTTGTCTTTATGAACTGGGATGGATTTTCCCTTTTCATGAATTCTGATAACTGCAGGAGAATAATCCTTTTTGAATTCATGTGCAAGAGAGATAGAATAATCCGGAAACATTTTGCCAATAGAGTTGTAGATCTGCGTTATTGGATTCTTTATTCCATAAAAAATACTCTCAAACGTTTTTTGAGATTGTTTTACATCTTCAAAATATTTTTTCTTACTAGTTGCATATGACATTAGAAATGGGCCTATGTGCCTTAGTTTTCCATTTTGAAAATTATCCTGACTGTGGTTCCCTACTCTGCTTGCTATTATTTTGCAGTATTTCTCATCATAGAAATTATGAATTACTATTACGGGAATTTTATCTGACAAGACATACTGTGAATTAACTTTTTTTGCTTGTGATGTGTTGACTGTAGCAGATTTCCACACTAGTATCCGCCTGCTCCTGAATGAGACACTTTGCCCAAAATAGTGCCATACTCGTCTCTTCTGTTTATTTCGCACTTCAGAAATGCATCAATTACGCATGATTTCAACGATTCCTCATTCCAATCAGATTCATCATGAGGCAATCCTGGTAGATCAGCTGACGTCATGATTATCTTTTCAGAGTCTGAGTAATCGTTCTTGTTTCCATCCTTTCTGTGAGTCACATTAAGGATAAATGAATTAGAGGACAATACTTGAGAACCATTGCCCCAAATTATATCTGGCATGGTTTGTTTTTTATTTTTTTAAGATATTAGAGATGTGGTGCGATGTTTGCTTTGGCACTAGATGCAATTTTCACCTGCTCTAAATCATTGGTGAAAACCATGGATGTGATTGGAATCACATCTGGTTTCTGTTCAAAAAATAACGGTTAGTCTGGAAACCAACCTTACTCAACAA
>JBOEHF010000148.1:296-783 GCA_050633805.1 Candidatus Nitrosopumilus sp. | reverse complement strand
GCTCCAAAGAGAAAGGCAGCAAAAAGACGATAAATTCGTCAACAAACTAACAATCGTCATAAAGACGACGAATTGTTTCCATTTTTCTAAATTGAGTTAGTGTTAACTGTGAAATTTTTTTATCTTAGTTTATGAATTTACGTTAATCAAAAAATTTCAAACAATATTCTCAAATTAAAAATATAGAATTTCTTTAAAAAAAATTATCAATCAGTAAAGATAACTCATCAATTTAATTTGTTCTTCAGTTGTGATTACATTTTTGTCAGTTAGGATTTCTAACAAATCTTTGAAGAGTGCTTTTTGTTCAGAAGACATTCCTCCAGCTGAACCTTTTTCTCCAGGCGGACCTGGTGGGCCTCTTGGACCTGGTGGGCCTACGGGACCCTGTCCCCCTACGGGACCTTGTTCACCTATTGAACCTATTGGACCTGTTTGACCGCGTTCACCTTGTGGACCCTGAATTCCTTGTGGACCTTGTGGACCT
>JBOEHF010000148.1:0-229 GCA_050633805.1 Candidatus Nitrosopumilus sp. | reverse complement strand
CCTTGTGGACCTTTTTCACCAGGCGGACCTATTGGACCTGTTTGACCTTTTTCACCAATTGGACCAACAGAAC
Organism: Candidatus Nitrosopumilus sp.; assembly: GCA_050633805.1. Taxonomy (GTDB): domain Archaea; phylum Thermoproteota; class Nitrososphaeria; order Nitrososphaerales; family Nitrosopumilaceae; genus Nitrosopumilus. The sequence continues at coordinate 156 of JBOEHF010000148.1, read as the reverse complement.
CTTTTTCTCCTTTTTCTCCCTGAGGGCCAGGAACACCAGTTAATCCTTTAGAACCTGCAGGACCCTGTGGACCCTGTGGACCTTTTTCACCAATTGGACCTTCAACACCTTTGTTTCCTTTTTCACCAATTGGGCCAGGTGGGCCTCTGTTTCCTT
>JBOEHF010000147.1:1019-8113 GCA_050633805.1 Candidatus Nitrosopumilus sp. | reverse complement strand
TTCAATTATGAGAAAAATTTACTTTAATGGTCCAATTGGAATTAATGCTTTAAGAAATGATTATGGCGGTGGTAAACCATCCGGATATGGGGCTGCTCATCACAAAGATGCTGGTGGCGCAATTATTAGAAATGCAATTCAAGGTTTGGAAAAACTTGGTTATCTTGAAAAAGTTGAGAAGAAAGGTCGTATTGTTTCTAAACAAGGAATGCAAAAACTTGACAGACTATCAACTGAGATTCTTAAAGAAATGATTGTTGAAAATCCTCAATTGAAAGTGTATTCTTAGATCCAAAATGAGTTTTCCTGAATCTAATGAACCTCCTGTTGATAATAATGCCAATAATGAATTAGCTGCTCAAAAAGAACAAATTCTAAAACAGATTCTAACACCAGAAGCTAGAATGAGGTTAAATAATATCAAAATGGTTAAACCTGAGCTTTCAGATATGGTGGAGCAATATCTAATTGGGATGGCCACTCAAGGGAAAATTCCTGGCCAGATCAATGACGATCAATTAAAGCAAATTTTGCTCTCTACACAGCAACCTAAACGTGATTTTAAGATAAATCGTATCTGATCCAGAAAAAATATAATTATGGGTACAAAGTCGATAATAATATGAAAGCTGTAGTATACAATGAATACGCACCAGATGATAATTATGCTAAGATCCTTAAAGTCCAGGATATAGATGACCCAAAACCAAAACCAGATGAGGTAATTTTTACCAATAAAGCATCTGCCCTAAATTATAATGATATTTGGGGTATGAGAGGAGTTCCAGTAGCAGTTCCTCTTCCACATGTTTCGGGTTCTGATGTAGCTGGGGATGTAATCGCCGTAGGCGAAGATGTACAAAATTTCAAAGTAGGTGACAGAGTTGTTTCTCATTCAAACCTTGCATGCAGAGTTTGTAAAGCATGTACTGATGGAAGAGAATTTGATTGTGTCAAAAGACAAGTTTGGGGTTTCCAAACTGGACCTCTTTGGGGCGCATACTCTGAACAAATTCATTTACCAGAAGTCAATGTTTCAAAAATCCCTGATAGTGTTTCATATGAAGATGCAGCAGCAGCTTCAATGACCCTTCTAACTTCATGGCATATGTTAGTTGGTAGAGCTAACATTACTCCAGGCCAAACAGTACTCGTAATGGGTGGTGGTTCTGGCGTTGGAAGCTTTGCAATTCAAATTGCAAAATTATACAACTGTGATGTAATTGCAACTGCCAGTCCTGACAAATTAGATAAATGTCTGGAACTAGGCGCAGATCATGCTGTAGATCACAGAAAAGACGATTGGCAAAAAGAAGTCTTTAAGATCTCAAAAGAAATTGCAAAAACTAAAGGCGAAGCACCTGGAATTGATATTGCATTTGATCATATTGGTCAAACCCACTTCAACAAGCAACTAACCTTACTCAAGTACGGTGCATCTCTTGTCTCATGTGGTGCAACAACAGGCTATGACGCACAAATAGATCTTAGACACATATTCTTTAAAGGAATTAATGTCCTAGGTTCAACACAAGGAACAAAGGCTGAACTTGATCAAGGTCTTTACTGGATGGGTCAAGGAAAACTCAAATCCATAGTTGATTCCGTTTACACATTTGAACAAGCCGCAGAGGCTCACACAAAAATGTTAGACGGTAAGTTCTTTGGCAAAATCTTAATGAAGCCTGAAGGCGCTTAGTCATTTAATGACTCAGCTCTTCAGAAGTCTCATTTTTGTTCCTGGTAACAACTCAAGGTTTGTTGAAAAAGCTAAAGGCCTTCGAGCTGACATTGTTTGTTTTGATTTAGAAGATTCGGTTCCCGATGTTGAAAAATCTAATGCACGAAAACAAATCAAAACCGCACTAAAATCCAGAAAACTATACAAATCTTCAATTTTTGTGAGAACAAATTCCCCTAGCTCTGGAAAAATTCCAGTAGATCTGAAAGAAATTGTTCAAAAAGGAATTGATGGAATTGTAATCCCCAAAGTAAACAATGTTACAGAACTCAAAAAAATTACCAAAACTCTTTCCAGCTTGGAAAAAACTAGAAAACTAAAACCAATTCAAATTATTCCATCAATTGAATCAGCAGAAGGCGTAGTCAACACCTATCACATTGCATCATTTGGAAAACGTGTATCTGCAGTAGTTTTTGGTGTTTTTGATTTGCTAAATGATTTAGGAGTTGAATATACGAAAAATTCTGAAGGAGAAAAATATTCTAGACGAAAAATACCTGTTGAAGCACATGCAGCAGGAGTGGCAGTTATTGATTCAATCTGGCAAGATCTCAAAGACTCTAAAGGATTAGAAAAAGACTGTAAATTAGGAAAAAGTTTAGGTTATACTGGAAAAAGTATCATACATCCTGATCAAATTTCTGTTGTACACAAATTATTTCATCCAAACAAAAGTGAGATATCCTGGGCTGAAAAAGTATGTAAAATTTATCTCAAATCAACAAAAAAAGGAAAGGGTGCAACTACTGTTGATGGAAAAATGATAGATGAAGTACATTTCAAACAGGCTAAAGCACTTTTAGAACTTACCAAGTAATGATTTCTAATTTTTATCTATTCAGATAATTTTTCAATAGATATCCTGTGCATTTTCATTTAATGAAAAATGTAAAAGCGCTGCTCTATCATATCTAGACATACAAAATTAAAATTTTTCCCATTTCTGGAATTTTTCATATAATGTTATATTCTCATACTCATAATGATAAGTATGAGTAAACGTGTTACAATTATGATTGACGATGATCTAGATAAAAAACTACGACTGCGTCAAGCAAAAATGATTCAACAAGAACAATCATCATACAGTTATTCAAAAGTACTAAACGAATTACTGCGTAAAACCCTAAAATAATCTTTGAATTTTTTCATTTATTGTTAGAATGGATTAAAGGTGATGATTTCTAAACATTAACTATAGTAAAATGGTAGATCTTCTTGATCCTTCAAATGTCATAACTAGGATGTTTAATGCTCAAAAATACAATGAGATGTATGAATATTGTAAAAATTTACTAGAAAAAATTCCAAATGATATGGTTGCACTACAAAACATCTCATTATCTTTAATTTATTTAAAAAAATTTGATGAGGCTATAGTTTATTGTAACAAGGTATTAGACTTGAAGAATTCAGACACATATGCATTAAAAAATAAGATCTATGCATTGGAAAATCTGAAAAAATATGAACAAGTTTTAGAATTATGCCAAAAAATCCTGACAACTGATCCAAAAGATGTCTGGGCCCTAAACAGCATGGGGTTGTCACTTAATGAATTGGATCGACATCAAGAGGCTCTGGAATATTATGATACTGTATTAATAATAGATCCTAACAATGTCACTGCATTAATGAATAAAGCAATTTCTTTGAGTCATATTGGAAAATACAAAGATGCAATAATATTTTATGATATGGCTCAAACAATTGATCCAAAACTAAATGAGATATATCTTGCAAAATCTCATCTCTATGAAAAACTAGGTCAACATGATGATGCATTTTTAGCTGCTCAAGGAGTTTTGAACAAAGATGTGGAAAAAATCAAAAACGCTGCTACGAAAAACAATTGTTCTGTTTTTCATCAATTCTGTCAAGATGAATTCAAAAATTCTAACAAATGATATATTATCTAAATAATTTTATAGACAAACATGATAGAATCCATAATGTTTACCGGAATAATTGTAGGAGTTGGTAAAGTAGAAAAAATTTCTAAAAATACTAAAAAACGAAGTGCAATTGAAATGTCAATTAATCTGGGAAAATATGCAAAAGGATTGAAAATTGGACAAAGTGTTGCTCTTAATGGAGTTTGCTTAACTGCGACAAAACTTTCGAAATCTACATGTGTTTTTGAAATGATAGAGGAAACCACCAAAAAAACAGATCTTGGAAATCTAAAGGTTGGAGGAATTGTAAATATTGAACGTAGTTTAAAAGCAGGTGATCGATTAGAAGGCCATTTTGTTTTAGGTCATGTTGATGGTGTAGGTGTAATCAAAAAAATTCTGAAAAAACCAAAAGAAGTACAAGTTTGGTTTGAAGTCCCCAAAAAACTATCAAAATTTGTAGTGAAAAAAGGCTCTATTGCAGTAGATGGAATTAGTTTGACCGTAGTTGACATCAAAAATTCTCTGGCATCTGTATCTCTAATTCCTCATACTATTGAAGTAACAAATTTCCATACCAAAAAAATAGGCGACAAAGTTAATATTGAAACTGACATTCTCGGAAAATACATCCTAAAATAAAGCCAATTTATTACAAATTTAGTGGTAATTACCAATTTTATAGTAAACTTTATAATTAGAATAACGAGTTTTTTCATATGTCGCTTGAATCTGCGTTACAATCTCTGAAACGTGGTGAATTTGTTTTATTGTTTGATTCAGCAGGACGAGAAAATGAAATTGACATGGTTGTAGCAGCAGAATTTATTACTCCTGAACATATTGCAAGAATGCGCCAACATGCAGGTGGATTATTATGTATTGCAATTGATAATAATTTTGCAAAATCTTTAGACTTGCAATACATGCATGAAATTCTTTCAGACTCTTCCATTTCAAATAAAGAAATGATAATGGGGTTGGCTCCATATGGTGATCATCCTACTTTTTCATTATCTGTCAATCATTATCAAACATATACTGGAATTACCGATAAAGATAGATCGTTAACGATTAGTGAAATGGCAAAAATTTACAATGTTGAAAACAAGCAAAAAAAATTTGCGTCATCTTTTAAAACTCCTGGTCATGTTCCATTATTGATTGCATCTAAAGGTTTACTAGCTGTACGTCAGGGACATACAGAAATGTCTGTTTATTTGGCACAGATTGCAGGATTGACCCCCATAACAGCTATATGTGAAATGATGGATGCAGAAACTTATTCTGCATTATCTATTGAAAAAGCAAAAAAATTTGCAAAGCAAAATGGAATTCCATTAATTGATGGAAAAGAACTCTTAGAATACGCTAAGGTGAAATAATTTTGAATATTGCAATAGTAGTTTCGGAATTCAATGAGCAGGTGACATCTAGGATGCTTGATGTGGCAAAAGAAAAAGCAGACTTGCTGAAATTAAAAATTTCATACATTTCAATGGTTCCTGGAGCCTATGACATGCCTATAATTGTAGATTCTTTATTGAACAAAAAAGATATTGATGCAGTAGTCACTTTGGGTTCTATTATTAAGGGACAAACAAAACATGATGAGGTAATATCTCATGCAGCAGCAAAAGCTCTAACTGAACTATCACTAAAACACCAAAAACCTGTTTCCCTTGGAATTACTGGGCCTGGAATGCAAGAAAGACATGCTTATGCTAGGATAAGACCAGTTGCAGAGAGAGCTGTAGAAGCGGTTGTAAAAATATCAAATGAACTAAAAAGGATTCAAAAATGATTCAACTAAGTATCTTAAAAATTACAGAATATGGTCCTTGGACGCTAACTTTGGGAAGTGACAGGGAACATGAACTTCAAATGCTTCAAGCTTCACTGTACAAGGAAGTACAAAAATTATTTTCTGAAAAAAATTGTATAGTTTTTCTTAACAGGGCAGATGAATTTTTTGTAGTTTCAAATGGTTTAGACTTAGAAGATCATATTAAAATCCAAGAATCTTTAGAAAAATTATTTGAAGTTAGATTGACAATTTCAATTGGTATTGGGGATTCTCCATTTGAAGCAAACTTGAAAGCTTATGAAGGAAAGAAAAATAAAATTGTTTTAAACAATGAACATAACATTTTTGGTTTCTTAAATGGTAACTCTGATTCTCAAATTTCTATAATGCATTTAGATGTAGATGATCTTACTTCAAGAAGAAATACTGATTCTCCATATGAAATTTCGTCAACAATCTTTGAGTTATATTCAAAAATGTCTAAATTCTTTTTAGAAAAAAACTCTCTCACATTTTTTATGGGCGGTGATAATTTTATGGTAGTATCAAATGATGAAGCAAAAAAATCTGTACAGGACTTTATCAATATGATCAAAAATGATGAAAATATTTCATTAAATTGTGGTATTGGAAATGCAAATACGGGTAGAGATGCTGCAAAACTAGCCACAAAATCACTTGATACTATACGAGAAATTCGAGATTCAGGCAAAGAAAAACCTGAAGTTTATGAATTATCATGTTAATTAAAAACATCAGCGTACTATATGGTACAGAATTAGATTTTCTTTCAAATACTGATGTACAAATTCAAAATGATAAATTCAAAAAAATCAAACCAAAAATCAAACCACATCTAAAAGAAGAATCTGTAGATGGTGAAGGGTTACTAATGATTCCTGGATTTATTAACGCGCATACCCATATTGGGGATTCAATTGGAAAAGATGTTTCCTTAAACAAAACAGTTGATGCAAAGATCCATCCTGTATTTGGTGTCAAATCTAAAATTCTTAAAAATACTTCTAATGAAACTTTAGGAAATTTTATGAAAAATACATGTTACTCTATGATTAGAAAGGGCATCACAACTTTTGTAGATTTTAGGGAAGGAGGTTTAGATGGTGTTCTTTTACTTAAAAAAGTTCTAGAGGATGTTCCTTTACGTGGAACTATTCTAGGACGCTTAGAATTTTATCAGGGAGACAAAGAAATCAAAAAAAATCTATCATTTCCAAGCACAAAGCATGCAGAATTAATTAGATTGGTAAAAAATTGTGATGGCATTGGAATCAGTGGAGCAAATGAAAATAGTAATTCAGTATTGAATTATTATTCAAAAAATTCTAAATTTCGTGCAATACATTCTGCAGAAACTAAACAAAGTACGACTAAATCAAAAAAAATCACTGGAAAATCAGAGACAATCAGAGCACTAGCCCTAAAACCTGATTTTCTAGTCCACATGACTTTTGCGACTAAATCTGATCTTCAGATTGCATCAAAAAAAACAAGAGGTATTGTAATTTGTCCAAGAGCAAATTCAGCATTAGCTGAAGGAATTCCTGATGTTGAACTAATGCAAAAATCTGGATGTACTCTGGGATTAGGCACAGATAATGTGATGATTAATTCCCCAGACATGTTC
>JBOEHF010000147.1:0-971 GCA_050633805.1 Candidatus Nitrosopumilus sp. | reverse complement strand
ATTCTTAAAATGGCTACTGTAAATGGTGGAAAAATATTAAACAAAAATATTGGAACAATTGAAGCTGGAAGACTTGCTGATTGTATTTTTCTTGATAAACATGCATTGGATTTAGAACCAATGCATAATCCACATGCATCAATTGTTCATAGGGCATCTGAATCTACAATAAAGGCTGTAATGATTGGAGGAAAAATGGTACATGGAAAAATCTAAACCCTATGTGATTCTAAGTGCAGCAATATCTATTGATGGAAAAATATCTACTAGAACGGGAAATTCTAAATTATCATCATCTGAAGATTTCGTTAGAGTACATAAACTAAGATCAAAAATTGATGGAATTTTAATCGGAAAAAATACCGTAATTAAAGATAATCCTTTATTGACTGTACGTTATACTAGAGGAAAAAACCCTGTTAGAATAATACTTGATTCTAAAGGTGAAATTCCGATAAAATCAAAAATACTACAAACTTCAAATAAAATCCCTACAATTATTGCAGTATCTAAACAGATTACAAAACCTAATCTTCAAAAATTAAATAAATTCCCTGTTAAAATAATTTCTGCAGGAGAAAAATCCGTTAATCTTAAATTATTATTAAAAAAATTATCTCAGAAAAAAATCACAACTATTCTAGTTGAAGGGGGAGGAACTATAAATTGGGAATTTGTTAAACAGAATCTTTTTGATGAATTAATTATTACAATTTCGCCATTTTTAATAGGTGGAAATGATGCAATTTCCTTTATTCAAGGTAAAGGATTTGACAAAATTTCTAAATCTCCTAAATTACAGCTCAAATCAACCAAGAGGCTCAAAAATCATCTTGTATTGAATTATCAAAAACTGTAAGTTATGGGACAATAATGTCCCAGAATATGTAAGTTATTATACTTTATTTAAAACAAAACTACAAGAAATTGGCAATAAAAAAGAAAACAACAAAAAAGAAGGCAGCACCAAA
>JBOEHF010000146.1:0-6006 GCA_050633805.1 Candidatus Nitrosopumilus sp. | reverse complement strand
AATATCGTCCAAAAGAGGTCTTTTAGATGAAAATTGATCATATTGCTATTGCAGTAAATAATGTGGAAGAATCTGCTAAGGTATACCAACAAGCATTAGGTGTTGACTCTGTTGAATTTGAAACAGTAGAAACTGAAGGGGTTAAAGTTGCAATTATTCATTTAGAAAATGGTCGGGTGGAATTAATGCAACCAACAAACGATGAAAGTCCGATTAAGAAATTTTTGGACAAAAAAGGACAGGGATTGCATCATATGGCATTGGATACCGATAACATTGAAGGTGAAGTTGAAAGAATGGAAGGTTGTGGAATCCAGTTCTTGGGAAAAATTAGGCCCGGTTCTGCAGGAACTAAAGTCACTTTTATTCATCCGAAATCCCTACATGGCGTTCTGGCCGAACTTTGCTCTCATCCTAAAGAATAGTCATTCCATCATTTTCAAAGTATCTGCAGCTGTAATTATTCCAACGATTTTTGATTTTTTAGTGACTAGGATGCATTTGGTATATCTGATCAATGGAATCAGAACATTTGCAGGTGTGTCAAAGTCAACTATTGGGGGAACTGGATCCATTGTATCTGCCAATTTTGCTTTTTTCAGCTCTGCCTCGCCTAAATCTGCCAGGTGTTTTACAATTCCGTCTTCAGAAACCACTCCTACTACATCTGAATTGCTAAAAACAGGGATCTGACTAATTGACAATTCGTGCATTTTTTTGATTGCATCGTGAAGCGTGTTTGTTGGTTTTAGCTTAACAATATCTTTACTGCAAAAATCCCCCACTGTATGTGAGGATGATTCTCCTTCTAGCTGGGCAAGACTCTCAAAAATTTTTTTAGCAGTTTCATAGCTTGGTTGACTTCGTCCTGATTCAATTTGATTAATCATGGATGTGCTAACTCCTGTCAATGAAGCAAGTTTTTTCTGAGTAATGCCAATTTTTTGTCTTATTTGTTTGATTGAATCAATTCTTGGCAGCAATTCATTTTGAGATGATTCTATTGATTTAAAAATTTACTTTCTAATTGTTAGACTGTTATTCCTGATGTGATTTTATTTCTTCTTTGATTTCTTTTTTGGTTTTGGTTGTTCAATTGCTGCCTGAGCTGCTGCAACTATTGCAATGGGGATTCTGTGTGGTGATGCACTAACATAACTTAATCCTGTTTTATGGCAGAATTTAATGGAGTTTGGATCTCCCCCGTGTTCTCCACAAATTCCTACTTCCATATTTGGTCTGAGCCCTCTACCTGCATCGACACCAATTTTTATCAAACTGCCTACCCCATTGACATCGATTGACTGGAATGGGTTTCTCTCTAGAAGTTCTTTTTCCATATATTCTGGAAGGAATTTGCCTTCTACATCTTCTCTGCTGAAACTAAATGTTCCTTGAGTTAGATCATTTGTGCCAAAACTAAAGAATTCTGCAGTAGTTGCAAGTTCATTTGCAGTAAGTGCTGCCCTTACAACTTCAATCATTGTCCCGAAATTGATTTTTAATTTCATCTTGTGTTTTGATTCTGTTTCTTTCTTTATTTTATCATAAATTGCTTTGATATGGTTTAACTCTGCAATGCTACTAATTTGAGGAATCATGATTTGAGGATGTGCTTTGACTTTCTTCTTTGTTAATTCAACTAAGGCATCAAAGACTGCACGAATTTGCATTTCATATATTTCTGGATATGTAATTCCTACACGAACACCCCTATGTCCCATCATAGGATTGATTTCTGCAAGTTCTCTTGCTCTTTTCAAAACTACTTTTGCTTGATTAATTTCATCTGTGTCTCCACTTGATTCTAATTTCTGAATTTTTTCGACTAATTCTTCAGGATTTGGCAGGAATTCGTGTAATGGGGGATCAAGTAACCTGATTGTTACCTCGTAACCTTCCATTGCTTTTAGAATCTCAATAAAGTCACTTTTTTGTAATTGTCCTAGTTTATTCAAAATTTTACTTCGTTCTTCAATGTTTTCAGCCATGATCATTTCGACAAACAAATTGATTCTATCGCTTCCGTTGAACATTCTTTCTGTTCTGCACAATCCAATTCCTTGTCCTCCGAATTTTCTTGCAAGTTTTGCACCTTCTGGGGTGTCAGCATTTGCTCTAATTCCTAGTGTCTTTGTCTTTTGTGCCCAATCTAAAATTTGCTCAAAGTCTTTGGTAACCTTTGGCTCTACGGTTGGAACCTCTCCTACAAATACAGTACCTGCACTTCCATCAATGGAAATTGTTTCACCTTCTTTGATTGTGATTCCATTTGCTACTCCTGTGTTATTATCATAATCAATTTTTAATTCTGGACATCCGACAATGCATGGTTTTCCCATTCCTCTTGAAACGATTGCAGCATGAGATGACTTTCCTCCTAAACTGGTCAAAATCCCTTCTGATGAAAAGAATGCGGGAACGTCTTCAGGTTTTGTTTCTTTTCTAACTAGAATGACTTTTTTTCCTGCTTCGCCTAACTCGATTGCTTTTTTAACATCAAATACCACAATTCCGCTTGCAGCACCTGGAGATGCAGCAATTCCTTTTGCTAATTGTTTATGATTTTTAATTTTTGATTCATCCATTGTTCTATGCAACAATGCTTCTAATTGTTGTGCAGGAATTCTTGTAAGTGCCTTGTTTTTATCAATTAATCTCTCTTTAACCATGTCTACTGATGTTTTTACTAATGCCGCTGCACTCATTTTTGCAGTTCTTGTTTGTAACAAGTAGAATTTCCCTTGTTCGATGGTAAACTCGATATCTTGTGGTTCTCTGAAATGTTTTTCCAATTTAGCACATGCATTGTTTAGTTCTTTGTATGATTTTGGCATGTCTTTTTTTAGAATCTCAATACTCTTTCCTGTTCTTACCCCTGCGACCACATCTTCGCCTTGAGCATTAATGAGATATTCCCCTTCGATCTCTTTTTTCCCATTATGTCCATTTCTTGTAAACACTACTCCGGTCGCACTATCATCTCCCATGTTTCCAAAAACCATTGTAACTACATTAACTGCAGTACCATTTGCAATATCTTTTGTAATGTTATTTTTTTCACGATATACTATTGCTCTTTCTCCCATCCAACTTTTGAACACAGCTTCTATTGATAGAATTAATTGCTCGTCAGGAGTGTCTGGGAATTTTCTTTTAGTGTGTTCTTCACAGATTTTTTTGTACTCTTTTACAATACCTTTTAGTGATTCAACGTTAAGTTTACTGTCATCTGTTACGCCTTGTTTTGTTTTTGCCGAATCCAAAACATGATCAAATTTCTCATCATTTACTCCGAATACTACTTTTCCAAATAATTGGATGAATCTTCGATATGAATCCCACGAAAATCGTGGATTTTTTGTTTGTTCTGCAAATCCTTCTACTGTTTTCTCGTTTAACCCTAAATTCAAAATTGTATCCATCATTCCTGGCATTGATATTGCTGCTCCTGAACGAACTGAAACTAATAGGGGATTTTTTGTGGAATTCCACTTTTTACCTGTCTTTTTTTCCATTTTTGCAATGTTTTTCATTACTGCAGGCATCACCTCTTTTGGAAGTTTCCCGTTGTTTTCGTAATACTTGTTACAAACCTCAGTTGTGATCGTAAATCCTGGAGGTACTGGTAGTTTTAATCGAGTCATCTCGCTTAATCCAGCTCCTTTTCCACCTAGGAGCATCCTCTTCTTACTGTCTGCCTCTTCAAATGCATAAACTGGTTTGTTCTTTGCCATGCAGAAATTTGTAAATTATTTGGCTTTTTAAACTAATGCCTTGGCAAAATCGGAAATAACTTTATCCCAATTTTTTGCTTTAATTATCCCACTTGCAACTAGGATCCCCTCAGATCCTAATTCTTTAGCTTTTGCCACATCTTCCCCCGACACAATACCTGCACCACAAAGTAGTTTTGTTTTATTTTTTGAATTATTTACAATGCTTGCAGCTTTTGCAATCAATTCTGGTTTTTCAGTAGATACAGCTTTGCCAGATCCGATCAATTCAGGCGGCTCTATTGCAATATAGTCTGGATTTAATTTTGTATATTTTTTAATTTCTGCAACATCTTTTACACATAAAATTGAAATCATTTTTAGCTCTTTTAATTTTAAAATTACTTTTTTAATTTCTCTACTGGAAATTCTGTGTTCGCTATGATTGATCAATGATCCTTTTACTTTGGATTTTTTTAATAATTCGGGAACGATGAACCCTGTAGTGCTTCCAATTTTTGAATCATCAACATGCTGGGCTAAAATTGGAATTGAACTGTTTGAAACTAAACCGATAAGATGTTGGGGTGGCGAGATTGCTATTTTAATTTTGTATTTTTTAGAAATTTTTTCTGCAGTTTTTACAAATTTCACTATTTTGTCTCCTGCAATTTCTTCATAATTTTTACAATTAATTACAAACATCTTTCTTTGAAATTTTCTATATTGTATTTAACCTTTCATTATGATGAATCTGTTTTTGCTCTGAGATCATATCTTTTTTTCATTCCTAATACGATTATCATTAGAATTAACCCCGACATGTTTGTACCTATAATGAAAATATCCTCTACTATGATGCCATAAATTAGCCACAAAATTGAACCTGCAGCAATGAAAATCATCAAAAACTTTGAAATATCTTTGAGCCTTTTTGTCTTGTAACCTTTGTAGATTTGTTCAACCCATCCCATCAAAATCAAAATCCCTGCAGCAATTCCTAATAATGTTAGGAGTGTTCCATCTACTTCCATCTCCTATGCTAACTCCAAAAGAATTCATCTAATCCTGTTTGCTTTGGTTTTCCTAGCATTGTATCAAAATCCAAATCCATTGAGGATGTAATTTGTTCTAGTGTTGATTCCATAAACTCCATGTATTTTTTCGAATCAATCTCTTCCTTCTTTGCCAATTCAACAGGCTTTACGCCTGGTTTGTTTAGGATTTTGATAAACGAAATTTTGTCTCCTTTCTTTATTTCTCTAATTGACTCTAATTGTTTTGCTGCTCTAATGTGCTGGGGAATAGTTTTGACATATTCTGATGGTGCTTTACTTAACATTACATTGAATGTCAATTCTTCTAACGGAATTTCTTTTGCTTCAACTTTTTTACCACATGTTGCAATTTTTTCTGAGATTTCTTGCTTTGCCTTTACAAAGTCATCCATAGTTTCAACTTTAGCTAAAACATCGATTAGTTCATAAAACAAATTTTTGATAAATGCTGGTGTATGGGATTTCTTTCCTGTTAATCCTTTAACATCCACTTTGCCTGATTTTGTTACGCCAAGATAATTTTTCTTCCTGTTGCTAAGTACACAGTATCTGTATGTTTTATCAATCTCTAAATCTACCCCGTGTTCTTTTTTTGCTTGCTCTATGACGATTTGAATTTGTTCTTGTGTTGGATTTTTGATAAATAGCGAGTCAGTATCCCCGTATAGAACCTCTATTCCTGCATCCTCACATTTTTTGATAGTTTCCAAAATCGTAAATCTTCCAATGGCAGTTGTGGCTTCTGCCACTGGCAAAAAGTACAATGGAAATATTTCAGCTCCCATTACCCCATAACTGGCATTTAGAATTACTTTGAGTGCTTGACTGACCACAGTGTATTGTTGTCTTTGATCATCAGTTAGCGTATCTTTCTTTGATAAGCTCTTGTAGTAATTTACCCTCAAATCTCTTAACGATCCAATAATCATTGATGTCAAACCATTTTTCTTTGAGCAGGCCCAGTGGTTGGTCTGAGGAATTGTATTTTTCTTGCATTCTTCATGTGAGCATCTTACTGTTTCATATGATAGGTTTCGAACTTTGATTATGCTTGGGTATAGGCTAGCAAAGTCCATTACCACTACATCAAAATGAATTCCTTCCTTTGGTTCGACTACAAGGCCTCCTCGATATTTTTTATCTTTGATCACTGCATCCGACATTACTCCTTCTGATCTTCTCTGCAATTCTTCACGTTTTGGAATTAGGCAGTTTCTTCGCCTATGTTCATA
>JBOEHF010000145.1:0-3454 GCA_050633805.1 Candidatus Nitrosopumilus sp. | reverse complement strand
TTTTTTAGCAGCATCTGCAATTATCATGTCCTTGTATTCCGTACTTTGACCTCCATGAATAGAATATGCAGAAATTTTGTCGTCCAGTTTGCATTTTTGAATTAAATCTGATATTTTCGATACCTGGTCATCAATTAGTGCATTAAGCGGATATACCAGCAAAGTAAAGACTCCTGGGGTTGGATTTTTTGAAATTTTCTGCAAAATCGGTATGGCAAATGCTTCTGTCTTTCCTGAACCTGTAGGTGCTGAAATGATTGAATTGTTCCCCTTTAGAATCTCGCGTATTGATTCTTCTTGGAATGGTAAAAAACCTGTAAACCCGTATTTTTCTAGGCCTTTGATGATGTTCTCTGACAATACATCCCTAAGGGACTCAATTGGGATCTTATCAGCTTCAGGTGCAATTAATCTTTCATAGTGAATCAGTGCAAGTGATTCTTCTTTATGACCTTGAATGATTTCTCTAATGATGCTGTCGTTTTCAATTAGTGACTTTGGAATTTTGTTAATGTCATAAAGGATGCTTTGGGGTATTGGAATTTTAGGTACAGGATCTTTTTTCTCTACTTTGGCGTATTTTTTTATTTCATCTGGGAAATATTCTCCTGACTCTNNCTCCGTTGGTCCCTCGCATTGGTGTGGTTCGTCCGTTCTTGAATCAATTGGAATGAATTTTCCACTATCTGACTTGAATCCCTCATCCCAGTAAATTTCTGCACCACAACCTTTGGAGCATTGTTTTGTTCTTCCAGAGTAGTTCACCCCATATGTGGGAGTTTTGATCTGAATCTTTTCAGGATTGCATTTGGAGCAAACCCATGGCCCGCCTACATCTTCATAGCTTTGAACAAGTCTTGTATCGCAATTCGAACAAAATTTCATGAATGAAGTTTTTGGTTAATTTGCCATTAATGAACATATGATATACTGTGATTACCCATAAGATCTTTTCAAACACACTTAAGACTCTGTAATGTGTATGGTTACTATGGGATGGAAAAAAACTCTTGGAAAATTCTGTGTAATGAAAAAGGTTAGAGACAAGGCAAATGAGCCTGATGATGAAGAATAATTCCCAAAATTAAAAAATATTAGTTTGCTCTTTAAATTCTTACTATGCCGTTAGACAAAATGCCTGATGTAGAAGAATTTGCATTAACTCATGATTATGCCATTTTACATACTCAAAGCAAACCTGTAGCGTGTATTGTTGATAAGAATTTAGATAATGAATCTCGTTATGCCTCTTTACCAAATGATCCTAGCTTAAAGGCCAGTTTGATTGGATTCTTGAATAAACATGACGATTTAGGATTGTTGATGGGGTTTAAATTAAAAATTCAAACAGACACTGATTTTTTTGAATACACTGTATACCCAAATGATGAATTCATTGATTGTGTAATTTTTGATGAATCGATTTTTATCATTAATGACAAGATGGAAAATCTCTTTAGTTTGAGAAAAATTGTAACTGATCAATTTGTTAAGACAAGATCAGAGTTTGAAAAATTCAAACAAATGATGACATGATCTGTTCTTTATTTCAAATGATTCAATAACTCCTAAACTCTAAAATTTTTAATGGTAAATTTTACACAGATGCTAAAGGCTAGAGAACCAACCCTGTTGGACAGGGAAGATGGGCATTGGTATCAGACAAAATTTGACAAAGTATATCCTTCCATTAGTACAATCTTATCTGCTACTGCCCCTGAACACAAGAAAAACGGATTGGCAACATGGAAGGAAAATGAACCTGCACATGAATACATTACAAAACAAGCTCAGGATATTGGAACTCAATCTCATAAAATCATTGAAGACTATTTGAGTAATAATTTGGCAATGGAGGAATTTGATTTGTTGCCTATTGCCCATTTTAATAATTTGAAACCTTTTTTGGAAAATATCTCAAATGTCACTTGTATTGAACAGAGAATGTATTCAGACAGATTACAAGTTGCAGGAACAAGTGATTTGATTGCTGAATATAACGGGGAATTATCCATTATTGACTATAAGACAAAAAGAAAACCACAGGTTGATGAATTCATGTATGAATACTATTTGCAAACCACCTGTTATGCACAAATGTTTCATGAAGTAACTGGCCATAAAATCAACCAGGTGGTGATTCTAGTCAGTAGTGAGAAGAATACTAGGCAGGAATTTGTCAAAACATGTGATGATTACGTTCAACCTATGCTTGAACGAGTTGAGAAATATTATTTGGATAACTTGAAATAATTTTAGAATACATTATTTAATTTTCTCTATAACGATTGTACTTGTTTTTTCAAATCCCCTACTATTTTCCCTAGTGTAGTGTCTTTCCCAAAATCATCAAGTTTTACTGGACTAATGATGATCTTTAGAAATTTCTTTATTGAATCTAAATGTGAATTGATGCAGGACAGTCATGAATGCATTGTAAAAATATTCACCTCTTCTTGTTTTGTTTGAAATGTATATGATATGTTGCCTAATTCTCCCATGGAATGTGAAAATGCTTTTTTGAATCGAATGAAATTTTTGAAAAACTCTTCATCATGGTATTCTTTGTTGAATTGAATGAACACTTGAGATTCAATATCATTTAAAATCACAAGTGTTGGTTTGTAATCAGGATCAGCACTCAATAGTTTTTTGATCTTTCTGCGAACCTAACGCTCTTGCTATTTTTCTAATACTTTATAACAAAAAATGAGTTTGCTGTGAACTATTACTTTAAGACTGTTCAAAAGAGAGGGTTATCACAAAGATATTTCATGATAATAATAATATGAAAACTGAAAAAGAAATCAAATCACTAAAAATGAAGCTGGTGAAGATCTTCAACTCTCCTGATGATGCCTATTATGGATTATCACTAGAAAACTTGGCTCAAAATTAATGCGATCTTGATTTTCAAGATAATTTGTTAATTTACACCCTTTCTTCTAACAAGTTTGCCTTTTGGAAAGTTTGTAGTTTTTTCAAATTCTTCTAACTTTCTTTTAGACTCTTCCCTTTCTTCCTGGGTTCGTTCACGTATAATCACATCTTCACCATTTACAAAATTTTCACATTTTTTACATAACCACAATGTTTGTTTTTCTTCTTCAAGATATTCTGGCAGTCTTCTATTCTTGCACTGTTTACAAAATAAAGGCATGATTTCACTGGAAAAATTGTCAACTTAAGCGTATTGAACTCTTACCTACCAGTAACATAAGAAATATACAAAATTGATGATACAATGACCGAAATTCCTATTATTATGACTAGCTCTTTTTTTGAAAAAACACTTGTTCTAAAGCTCATAAATTCCCATGGAATTTTGAACTTAAGAGTATTGATATTCTGGATCTAAGAATTTATGAATACTTTGGAGTTTGACATGGTTATCATTTCTGCCATCTTAATTGGCATGTTTTCTTTTTTTGAGATATCTTCCATGTCTTTTTGA
>JBOEHF010000144.1:241-1494 GCA_050633805.1 Candidatus Nitrosopumilus sp. | reverse complement strand
TTACTTTTCCTGGCATGATTGATGAACCTGCATGTACGGCGGGGATTCCTAACTCAGCTAATCCCGCAATAGGTCCTGATGCCATAAGTCTGATATCGTTTGAAACTTTTCCAATCTCTATTGCCAAATTTCGTAAAGCACCTGACAAATTTGCAACTGCAAATTTACTTTGCAAACTATGCTGCATGTCTTTTTCTGGCTTTAATGATAACTTTGAAATTTTTCCAAGTTCTGAGATTGCAATTTTTCTATAACCTTTTGGGGTGTTAGCTCCAGAACCAACTGCAGTTCCTCCTAATGCAACATTTTGTAATTCTTTTTGTGCATCAATAATTTCACTTCTTGCTTTAGTAATCGATGTTACATATGCTGCAAATTCACTACCTAACGTTACTGGCAATGCATCCATCAAATGGGTTCTTCCAATTTTTTTAAATGATGAGAATTCTTTTGCTTTCTTTGATAGTGACTTGATCAAAATATCAATTGCAGGGATAGTTTCTTTGAGGTTCATCAAAATTGCAACATGCATTGCAGTAGGATATGTATCGTTACTTGATTGTGACATGTTGACATGATCATTAGGGTGTAGGAATTCATACTGCCCTTTCTTTTTATGAAGTACCTCTAGTGCTACATTTGAAATGACTTCATTTGAATTCATGTTAAACGCAGTACCTGCTCCGGAATTTATCATGTCTACGACAAATTGATCAACATGTTTTCCAGACAAGATTTTATCACATGCTGAAACTATTGCTTTTCCTCGTTTTCCGTCAATTGCCTTTGTTTTCATGTTTGCAACTGCTGCTGAACGTTTGATCATCACAAAGGCCTTGATCAAATTTTCATGGCTTTTGTTTCCAGTAACGTGATATTGTTTGATAGCTCTACCAGTAAATGCCCCATAATATGCGTCTGAAGGGATTTTGACTTTTCCAAGTGAATCTTGATCTAATCTGAATTTCATGTTGACTTTACTGAATTTTTACCCATTATTCATTCTTTTTGAGACATTTTCAAAAAACCCTGACCAGTAATGGGAATTATTATATAGGATTTGTGAGGTCGTTGCTTTATGAATAAGCGTATTAGTATGCTCTTCACAATTGCAGCAGTAGCTGTAATGGGAGCAGCCTTATTCGGAAGCACATACACACAAACCCAGATTTCTGGTCAATCCCTTGACATGACCCAAATGGATGTCAATGTCATGGATCAAATCAGACATATGGGCGGTTTACAGCTTGTAA
>JBOEHF010000144.1:0-172 GCA_050633805.1 Candidatus Nitrosopumilus sp. | reverse complement strand
TTCCAGATGATGAAGTTACTGGTCACGGTAACGACATGCACGCATCCCAGATGTCAGCTTCACACTTTGAATCTGTCAATCCTGGTGAAACAAGTCAGTACTGTTACATTGCTGAATCCGCAGGTATTTTCAAATACCATTGTTCTGGTGTCAAACTAATTGGTATGGACCA
>JBOEHF010000143.1:0-6362 GCA_050633805.1 Candidatus Nitrosopumilus sp. | reverse complement strand
GTCTTCCATTTGGTAATGTATCGCTAATTTGTAATGCAGTTCCGCTAGGATCTCCTAACCAAACTTCATCCCCAACACTTGCATAGAATAATTCTGTAGTAACACGACCTGGAAGTGGTTTTCTTACCCATCTAATCACAAATTCAAAATAATCTCTATTTTCTGCATGTGATGCAATCGAATATGCTCTTCTGACAACTTTCTTTTCAGCAGGAATTGGAAGTCCTATTGTTAAAAATTGCCCTGTCTTATATTCTGGCATTCCGCCTTCTGGAACCAATCTGATAACTACGAGGTCTTCTTTAAGTAACTCTCTATAGATGACCTTTGCCTTAGTTTCAGATACCATACAAGAAGTTTTTTCCTGACTTTGGTTAAATATATTTCTCTTAGTTAGTACAAAGATATCTTGAAAATATCAAATAAATTCTCAAACAATTAATAATTTTTCATTGTAAGAATTCAATTATTGATTTGTGACATTATTTCATCAAGAATTTCTTGATTTGCAGCTGCAATGAAAGAAACTCTTGTCTCATAACTGAGATCCGCATCAAGAGGATTCAAATTTGCATCTAAAAGCATTCCACCAGCTTCTTTTACAATTACATAGCCTGCTGCAATATCTTGAATTCTAATTTTATTTCTTAAATCGATAAAAATATCCATTAATCCTCTTGCAAACATTGCCATTTCAAGTGCATTTGCTCCAAAATGTCTAGTATGATTATGATTTTCAAAAATTGGATGTAACTTGTTCATCAATTGAATTGATGAGCCAGATGTATTGATTCCTACTATTTTGTAAACTGGGTCTGCCTTGTGAACCTTAATTTTTTTGTTGTCAAAAAATGCACCTTTATTTTTTGATGCCCAATACATTTCCCCATTTGAAAGATTTGTTATTACTCCATCTGTAATAGAACTGAGTTTGTTTTCAGTTGCAAAAGCTAATGAACTACAGAAAAAAGGAACCCCGCGTACTGCATTTGCAGAACCATCAATTGCATCCATGATGACAAATCCTTTTGGCTTGTCTGATAATTCTACTCGTCCACATTCTTCACCTAACACTATGCATTCAAAATCAATTTCATTAAGATAATCTAAAACAGTTTTTTCAGCAATAATGTCTATGTTTCGTGAAATGTCTCCACCTGCACCAACACCATTATCACCTGCAGCATCATCAGTTCCTGCAAGATCTTTTACATTCTGATAAATTCTGTTTGAAGCTTCACGAAGTATTTCTATAACTTCCATGTTGTAAACTCAGTCGATCGTAATTTAAGTGAAGAAAATATTTGGTTTGAAAGCATAAATAACAATAAAAAAGCTTAACGTTTGTGAGTGGTAAAGATCAATCTGTAATTAGTAAAGAAGCTTTGATGAGTACAAAACCTGGAAAGCAGATTGTCAAACAAGCTCTCTTCAAGTCTAAAGGCTACAAATTATTTAACAAATACAAAGAAGAAACTGAAAATCAATTTCCAAATTTTGCAGAAAGATTTGCTAAGGGATTATTACATGAAATTCAATCTGATACAAATCCTAATGCTACGCAACAAGCATTTGGTGATGAAGTGGGCTCTACTGAAATAATACTAAATGCGTCTGAAATTGAGCCTATTAAATCTAAATTAGACAATCTTGAGGTACTGCAAGATCGAGTGAATCGAATTCTCGATTCAAATTTTGTAAAAATGACATTTCCTGTTTTCAATGGACTATTTGATGCAGCTGCAGAATATTCAGGACGAGATGATTCCCAATTAAAACAAGACATGGTTGAAGGTCATATTCTGGCAATTGATCTTAGTGAACCTATGGATAGAATTGTCGATAAAGATGAAGATTTAGAATTTCTTGATGATTACAAACTAATGAACCCATACATTTTGAAATTAGCTCGAGATAAGATTTCAAAAGGTGGAGAACATGTTCTAAAAGAGTTTGAAGCAGGATTTGAAGATGCAAGGATTGGTCAATATTTAGATGAAAAACTAAAATCAAAACCAACAGAAATCACTGAAGAAGAAATGGCATTGTCATACAAAAAATATCGTGCGGTAATGGGAACTGCTGGTAGAAACATGGCTTTATCTGAAAGACCTTTGGGTGAAATTTTCTATTTAGGTATGGCAAGAGCTGCAGAAGGTGTAGGTTGTGGTAATGAAATTGAAGATTCTATCAAAAACGGATTTGTAAAAATCCCTTCTTGGCCACTTTATTATTCATTATTAACAGATAATGTGAAAAAAGGATTTGAAGTTACTTTGGAGAAAAGTAATTTGTATTTACAAGATGCACGACTTACACTTGAATTGTTACCTGAAAACTTTTCTCACAAAGAATTTCTAGAATTTCTATTTTTGACTGTAGAACATTACAATCAATTCTGGTACAACAAATTACAAAAAGCTAACAAGTGGTCCGAATATCAATCTAAACTTCCTAAGTGATTGAATTGATGTGGTCTGAAAAATATCGACCTCAGATAATTTCTGACATGGTGGGAAATGAGGAAGCTCGAGCAGCAATTACTGAATGGTTTGTAAAATGGAAAAAAGGAACAAAACCCTTGCTTTTAGTTGGCCCTCCAGGAATAGGAAAAACCACCATTGCGTATATTGTTGCAAAACAGTTTGGGTATGATCTGATTGGGCTTAATGCAAGTGATGTACGTAGTAAATCTAGAATAAATGAAATTCTTACGCCTGTATTGGCTAATGTTAGTGTAATGGGGACTCCGATGATTTTTGTTGATGAAGTTGATGGAATTCATGGCAGAAGTGATTATGGCGGTGCATCTGCACTTGTTGATATTCTAAAAGAACCTACTGTTCCAATTGTTCTTGCTGCAAATAGTGATAATTCTGATAAAATGAAGGGAATCAAAAAAGTAGTTAAAACAATCCAATTCAAAAAAATTCCTCCAAGACTATTACGAGTCTATCTTGAAAATATTTTGAAAAAACAAGGAGCAAAACTATCTCCTGGTGCATTAATCAAAGTAATTGATAAATCAAAAGGAGATATTCGTTCAATGATTAATCTAACACAATCTTTAGTGACTGGATTTAATCCGCAAACTGAAAAAACTTTTGAAAATATCAATGTCGAAGATGGTGTAAATGCTTTCTTTAAAGCAAATTCAATTGAGGAAGCTAGAATTATTCTTTATTCTATGCAAATTGATCCCAGAGAAAAAATTAATGCGTTTTATTCCAGTATTATGACAAGTGATCTAGATATTTCTACACTTGCAAACTATTTAGAAATTATTTCTGAAGCTGACATGCTTTTTGGAAAAATCATGAAAACTCAAAATTGGAGATTACTTCGATATCTAAATGACATTTTAATCAAATTATATCAAAATGATGATAGGATTAGATATGCACAATACAATTTATCGTGGCCTTTGTTGAACAGAATTCGTTGGGATGGTGCAAAAATAAAATCATTGTCATCTGTCATGGCAAGGAAACTTCATTTATCATCAAGTTCTTTTGTAACGTTATGTTTGCCATTTGTTTTATTTTGTATCAAAAATAAAACTCTAGAATTAGACTTGGAAGAAACTTTTGGGGATATTATTGATAAGGAGATTGAATTGATACAATGAGCTGGAGAAAAATTCCAATGAAATTCCCAGGAACATGTATTGTTTGTAATGAAAAAATTCCTGTAAATGAAATAGGCCTTTGGGCAAAAGGACTTGGCGTAAAACACGAAAAATGTGCCCAGACAAATGAACTACAATGTATTGTATGTGGGGGTTCTGCCGGATGTGAACAATGCGAATTTCGTGAAAATTGTGATATTCCAAACGTCTCCCAACTATGCATCTGTAAGAAATGCAGTGAAGAAAAGGATACTTTTACCACTTATCAAAAATCTGTAAACAAGAAATTTACAACTCTGAACTCCTGATTTTCTAAAAAAATCAACAATCATTGATTTTTTATAAAGATCTCATACTGTTATTTTCTCAAATTAAATTAATATAGGAATACATCCTGGTGTAGAATAGCTTGCATTCTGAAAAGATTGAAGATTACACTAAAAAGAACAATACTGCATTGCAAGGAGGCGGTCAAGATCGAATTAAAGCCCAACATGACAAGGGGAAATTAACTGCTAGGGAAAGAATCAATCTTTTACTAGACGAGGGTACTTTCACTGAAATTGATCCATTAACTACACATCATTATCATGAATATGATATGCAAAAAAAGAAATTCTTTACAGATGGTGTAGTTGGAGGATATGGAAATGTTAATGGTAGACAAATCTTTGTCTTTGCTTATGACTTTACTGTCCTTGGCGGGACTCTAAGTCAGATGGGAGCTAAAAAAATCTGTAAACTGATGGATCATGCAGTTAGAACTGGATGTCCTATTGTTGGAGTTATGGATTCTGGTGGAGCTAGAATTCAAGAAGGAATTATGAGTCTTGATGGATTTGCTGATATCTTTTATCATAATCAACTTGCATCGGGTGTAATCCCACAAATTACTGCAAGTATAGGTCCATCTGCAGGTGGTTCTGTTTATTCCCCAGCAATGACTGATTTTGTGATAATGGTTGAAAAAGCAGGAAGCATGTTTGTAACAGGTCCTGATGTTGTAAAGACAGTATTAGGTGAGGAAATCTCTTTTGAAGATCTTGGAGGAGCAATGACTCATGGTTCAAAAAGTGGTGTCGCTCACTTTGTTGCAGAAAATGAATATCAATGTATGGATTATATTAAAAAATTAATCTCATTTCTCCCACAAAACAATACAGAAGAGCCTCCTAAAATAAAAACAGATGATGATCCAAATAGATTAGATCATAATCTCATAAACACAATCCCTGAAAATCCTCTACAACCATATGATATGAAAGAAATCATTAATTCTATTGTTGATAACCATGAATTTTTTGAAGTCCATGAATTATTTGCACCAAATGTAGTTGTTGGTTATGGTAGAATGAATGGTCAAGTAATCGGCATTATTGCAAATAATCCAATGCATCTTGCAGGTGCACTTGACATTGATTCATCAAATAAAGCAGCACGTTTCATTAGATTCTGTGATTCATTTAACATTCCTATCCTTACTCTAGTTGATACTCCCGGTTACATGCCAGGTTCTAACCAAGAACACAATGGTATCATTAGACATGGAAGTAAACTACTCTATGCATATTGTGAAGCAACTGTTCCGCGAATTACTTTGGTAATTGGAAAAGCATATGGTGGTGCATATATTGCAATGGGAAGTAAGAATCTTAGAACTGATATTAACTATGCATGGCCAACTGCAAGATGTGCTGTGTTAGGTGGAGAAGCAGCAGTCAAAATTATGTCCAGAAAAGAACTTGCTGCCGCAGAAGATTCTGAAGCACTTAAAAAACAATTAATCGATGAATTTGCTGAAAAGTTTGAGAATCCATACGTGGCAGCATCTCATGGAACTGTAGATAATGTTATTGACCCATCTGAAACAAGACCAATGATAATTAAAGCTCTTCAAATGCTCGCAAACAAGAGAGAAAAACAACTTCCAAGAAAACACGGAAATATCAATTTGTGATTAACTATGATTGAAAAAGTACTCATTGCAAACAGAGGAGAAATCGCCTTACGTGTAATTAGGACGTGTAATGCATTAGGAATCAAAACTGTCGCAGTATATTCTGATGAAGATTACAATTCATTACATGTCAAGAAAGCTGATGAATCTTATCATATTGGAGAAGCAGCTCCTGCAAAATCTTATCTAAATCAAGAAAAAATCCTTGAAGTAATGTTAGCTTCAGGTGCTAACGCTGTACATCCTGGTTATGGTTTCCTTTCTGAAAATGATGACTTTGCAAGATTATGTGAAAAAAATAAAATCACTTTCATTGGTCCTTCTGCAGATTCTATGAATTTGTGTGGAGATAAGATGGAATGTAAAGCCGCAATGCTTAAAGCTCAAGTCCCAACTGTTCCTGGAAGTCCAGGATTAGTAAACGATGCAGACGAAGCGGAAAAAATTGCAAATGAAATTGGTTATCCAGTACTTTTGAAATCTGTTTACGGCGGTGGAGGTCGTGGAATTAGACTAGTTACAAATGATCAAGAGCTACGAGATGGTTTTGAAACAGTTACTTCTGAATCTATTGCTGCTGTCGGAAAATCTGCAATTATTGTAGAAAAATTCCTAGAAAAAACAAGACACATTGAATATCAAATGTGTAGAGATAATCATGGAAATGCAGTACATCTCTTTGAAAGAGAATGTTCCATTCAAAGAAGAAACCAAAAACTAATTGAACAAACCCCATCACCTGTAGTAGATGACGCTAAAAGAGAAGAAATTGGTGAA
>JBOEHF010000142.1:0-1631 GCA_050633805.1 Candidatus Nitrosopumilus sp. | reverse complement strand
TTCCATACGAATCATTTCATAGATTTCATGATGTAATGGCTGAAGAAAGCAGTCAGACAGTGTTGTCTGAATTAGTTGATGGAATTTTGCCTATTGTTCCAGGATTAATTGATTCGTTAAAACAAGATATCAAAGTATTAGATGTTGGATGTGGTAGTGGCAGAGCAATTAATCTGATGGCTAAGACTTTTCCTTCGTCTCATTTTACCGGATATGATTTTTCAGATGAAGCAATACAGAATGCAAAAAATGAGTCTCAAAAATTGGAATTAAAAAATACGATTTTTGAAAAACAAGATGCTGCCCACTTTGATTGCCAAGAACAATTTGATTTAATCACGGCCTTTGATGCAATCCATGATCAGGCAGATCCTGAAAAAGTTCTCAAAAATATTAGAAACTCACTAAAATCTGATGGGATTTTTCTTATGCAGGATATTGCAGGTTCATCAAAACTAGAAAACAACATGACTCATCCTCTAGCGCCTTTTCTATACACCATATCTTGCCTCCACTGCATGACTGTTTCACTAGCACTTGATGGAAAAGGACTAGGTGCAATGTGGGGAAAAGAACTTGCTACTCAAATGTTAAAGGATGCAGGATTTTCAAATGTAGACGTAAAGCAACTCCCCCATGATCCAATGAATTATTTCTATGTTGCAAAACCCTAGACACAATTCACTTTTTTATTGCAGTTCCTTGAACAATTGTTATTCTGTCTTCTTCAAGGTTTCTAACCTGATTCAACAATTTCTCTTTGGCAGTTTTCCCCATTAGCAAATGAAGTCCTAATGGAGGTGGACTAGAACTTTTTGTCTTTTTTACCATCATTTTGAAAAACTCCGTTGACAGTTTACTTTTATCAATCCATTCATCAATGATTAGATTTGATTTTTCAATCGCACTTCTTGCTTCATCTCGAGTACATAATGAGCTCATTGAAACTTGTTCTGCCCATGGTGTTGGATAATGTGCTCGATTATTTGTTCCAAATATATCGTGAAACACTAATCTTCCATTAGGTTTGAGAACTCTGCTCAATTCATTGTAAAATTTTCCTTTATATGAAATATTCATTTGAGTATGTTCAGTCCAAACTATATCAAAACTTTCTGAGGCAAAAGGGAGTTCTAATGCGCTTGCTTGTTTGAAGGATACTTTATTTGAAAGATTAACAAACTCTGTTAGCTTGTTTGCAACATCGATATATTCATCAGTTAGATCAACTCCTATAACGGCACAACCAAATTCTGTTGCAATGTATCTTGCAGACCCTCCTAATCCACATCCTACATCAAGAACATTATGTTGCTGTTTGAGTTGTGCAAGATTGGCAATTTCAATGGTGGATTCTTTTCCTCGTGTATGGAATTCATCAATTGGGGCAAGATCTTCTGGAACTAATGACTCTAGATTTTTACCCGAATCCTCGAGACCTTTTAGGATGGAATCTAAAATTCCACTAATTCCATAATGCCTGTTGATTGCTTGCTCATTCATGTCAACTTGATTGAATAATTACTCTTGAATGTTTTTCTAATTTTGTGCCTAGCATCAATTTTTAACTCCAAATTGGGGCTAATCTGTACTCATTTTTCTAGTATGGTTAGATCATTATTTACAGCTTC
>JBOEHF010000141.1:0-2043 GCA_050633805.1 Candidatus Nitrosopumilus sp. | reverse complement strand
AAAAGAAAACTGCAGCTAAAAATAAACCTGCAAAGAAAACTGCAGCTAAAAAGAAACCTGCAAAGAAAACTGCAGCTAAAAAGAAACCTGGACGTTAATCTTCTACAGATTGATTTTCAGATTCATTCAATAACATAAAAGCGGGTTTTATTTTATTATTTTAAAATGTAAAAACGTGATTTGATTGCTGCTATTGTTGGTTTAATTTTAATTGGAATTTCTATCTCTATCGCTATGTCTGTTATACCTTCAAACATTATAGATACTAATGATCTATTTGTGGCTATTCCCTTTGATGGAATGTCTGATTAGATAACAAATGAAATTACAATTGAACTTAGAGAATTGATGAATGTGTCATATGATACAAATACATCTAGTATTCTTTTGTTTTGGAACCTTCAGATAACTAATTATGTTTCTAGATGTGTATTATCTGTCAACATTTCAAATATTTTTGGAGATGATTATGGGGAATTTGAAATTACTGAACCCATTTTATTTGAAGTATTGGAGATTATTCAATCTGATGGATTGGATTTTGAAATTAAAAATACTGGTTCTAGCACTGTTAATGTGGCTGCAATGTTTTCTGAATGCCCGGAAAACTCTAATGCATTATCTCGCGCTAATTCTCCGTGATGAATATGATGGTGCCTTTGTTAATTTCAGACTTTTTACTAATTTTGGGAATGGTAATTACGGTAATTGGAATACTTGTAATTTTAGTAGATCTGAAAAATAATCTAATGATAAAAGAAATTATTGAGGGTTAATATCCATTTTACCAAATTTACCTTTGGTTAAGGATACTTCACCTTTGAATTCGTTAGTATACCCATTGGTAATGACAACGGTATCTCCTACATTCACTGCTTTGATGTCGTCTCCCCACAATGTGAGTTTCATTTGATCATCTTCAGTTTCACCGTTAGAAATTACAGCATCACAGACATCAACTGTTCCTCCGCTTTTGAGATTTACAGTTCTGGCATCTCCTTTGCTTTTTACAACAGCTTCTACATTAACTCCACTTCGCATTTTTTTTGCTTCGGAAATTGGTATGAATTCTGACATATTTCTGAGACTCCTTGGCACGATTATAAGCTTTGTTAAAAAATTGTCAAAATCTTGGATCAGATTTAAAATTGGCCAAAATAGTAATTGAGAAATATTGGTCTATTCTTCATCTCATTGCAGAGGTATCGAAGCCCGGTCAACCGAGAGGGACTCAAGATCCACAATATTGGAAATCCCTTCTCTCAGGAGTTCGTGGGTTCGAATCCCACCCTCTGCACTATATTCTAATTAAAATTACAAGTTACTGTAAAATTATGAAATCATGCTACTAATGTTTTTATTTTCGTTACAGAGTGTTTTGAAATTTGCTTATGCATTTCAGCTAATTGATCGTCCTTGAATGACAGATTGCATCTAAAACACTTCCAAATCATCTCCGACATGGACAATATACGCATAAATTGCTTATAAGGATATTGCATAATTGATCCAATTTTTTACAATACCTAATTGTTGTTTTCAAAAAGATGTAATTTTTATAATTTTTTAGATTAAAATGGGATTTTTTCATGACTGTATGTCAATCCAAGGGTTTAGAAACAAAAAATGTGGTACCTTTTTTGAAAGATGTTCGATATTTTTGAAATTTTTGGAGAATTTTCATATTTTGGAATTTTTCTTGTACTAATTGGAGTAAATGCATCTCCAATTCTTATGCCTCCAAGCTGGATTATTTTGACATCCTTTTATCTTCTAGATCCAACTCTTAATGTTGTAATTCTTGCTATGGTAGGAGCTACTGGGGCAACCATTGGAAGATTTGTTCTTAAACGAATCAGTGTTTTGTTTAGACGATTTGTTGCTGAAGAGCAAAAGTCTAACCTTGATGTCATCGGGGATTATCTCAACAAGAAAAAATACGGTTATGTGATTGCATCTTTTCTGTTTGGTGCAACTCCGCTCCCAAGTAACATGTTGTTTATTGCATATGGGTTGATGCGTGCCAAAAGTTTGGGAATCTAT
>JBOEHF010000140.1:0-7352 GCA_050633805.1 Candidatus Nitrosopumilus sp. | reverse complement strand
ATTTCTGTTTGTTTTAACTCTTCAAGTTCTGGACCAAAATCTCCATTGTTTGTTTGAATGTGATTCAATGTTGTTTCATTTACTTCAATCATGTGAAATAGACTGTGTAAAACCTCTCCTTTGGTTAGTGTTCTATCACATGATTTTTCTAATATTTTCTCAACCCAATCCATATGGGGTTCTAAAATAATTGTTATATCCACCCGGGAATTTGAAAAATTCTTACCTTTGCTCTATTTTTTTTAGCCTTAAATAATTATTTATTTTGAGCCTGTTTTTTCCTTTCCATGATTTCCTTGTTTCGTTCAATATCTGAGTGAATTTCCACATGGTCATACAGCTCTTCTTTTGAATCAAATAATTGCTCACAATAATAGCACTGATGCATTATCACATTACTCATTTCTAAGTTAAATCAGTTTACTCAACAAAATGGAAATTTGTTCCTAATTTTGAGATAAAAATAATGAAAATAAATGGTGGATAATCTAATGCAGACTATCGTCCATTTTCTGCTCTTACTTTATCAGCAAGGTCGCCAAAAGGATCTTCATGCCACTGTTCTTTGTTAAGATCAGCGCCAAATGAACTTGTTTTTGGCAAAACTCCCTGTTCTGCTGCTTCAGATAAGACAGCATCTTCAGGAACATAGTTTGCTTGGTTTGCTGTACCATATGCGATTGCGCCACCCATGGCCAAAACGCCTACAGCGATACCAATGTAAATCATTGCGTTAGACATGAATAAAGAAAGTGATTTTTTATATTAATCAAGTGAGACTACATTGCAAGGCACTGTAATTATTTACTGTGTTTCTACCTTGATCTCCGAATTACAGGATGGAATCTTGCCTGTCTCGTTTTTGAAATCTTCGATTAATTTTGATTGAATTTCTTTTGGATTATCCTCAAAAATTCTCTGATATGATGAAGTTTTTTGCAAACATTCGTCTCCATTAAATTCTGTATCTACATAATTCCCAAAGGTTTTCTCCAGATCGTCAGTTTCTCCAATGTATATTGGATCTTTGTTTCTGTTGTATAGGACATATACTCCTGGATTCGGTTTTACAAATTTGGCACTATCTGTCCAAACTCTCATTTTGTCATCTAATAGCTCCATGTGATCTCTTGTTGACACTAGATATTAAACTCATCAATACGCTTAAGTTCACAATTTTTAGGCTGTAATCATGAATCTAAAATTACTTCGTAATGTGGGAATTGCTTCAGTAGTGGTAATTGCAACGATTTTTACAATCGGATTTCTTGATGAAATTAGCGGGGTTCCTTAGACCCTACACTCTTGACTGTTGAATTAACTTGTTCTCTTGCATGTATCATGAAATTATAAGAATAGAGTTTGAGCCACGTTTTGCATGTTGATGATTTCTGAGAAATTTTTTCGTCTTTGGCAATCCCTCACATAATGGTCATGCATTTTGTATTTTCTATTTACTTTGGCTCTTCAGAATCGGTCCAAATCTTTAGACAATCTTCAAAGTCAAGACAGAACTTTAAGACAATAACTTGCCAGTCATCCGTTGTTTCAGGAATGTTTAGAGTTTTTGCAAGTTCTTGAAATTCATGTCCTTTTTATTGAAGCATAACGTTTAGTGTTCCTCTAACTTTTTCCGCACCAAATCCTTCAATTGATGCAATTCTGCCCATTTTTTTTAATCTGAAAAATAAACTGGATATGTATTTTTTAAGATTAAGATAAGCTGCTATGTTGTATTTTAAACTCTGATCTATCTATTAAACTAGTTTGCAAAAATTATGATATTACAAGAACCTTCATGCTTTTAATATTGAACATAAAGAGAAGTAATCCTGTCTTTATTACAAAAATTCCCAGATCAGTTTACCCCTAGAGACATCCAAAAAGAAATTCTCTCTCAAATTGAAGAGAAGATAAAATCTGGATTTAAAAAAATCATTTTATGCGCTCCAACAGGTGTTGGAAAATCTCTAGTCGGAGCTACTGTTTCAAGTTATTTTGATAGCTCTTTTACTGTGACAGCTTCAAAACACCTACAGGATCAGTATATCAAAGATATCCCATTTCTAAAATCAGTAAAAGGAAAACAGAATTTTCCATGTCTTAAATTAATGGAATCAGAAAAAGTGAATAATGATAGAAGGGCCATGAGATGGGGCCTGACTTGTGACAAGGGCGAATGTCAGGAAAGGGTCACTAGAAACGGCAAAGAGATTTTTGAAGTTTGTACATTCAAGCCTACAATTAAACAAGTTGAAGATAACACTCAGGACTCTTTGTCATGCCATTATTATTTACAAAAATACGATGCTCTGGTTTCAAATCACTCTCTTTGGAATTACCATGCATTTTTTACAATAATGAAATTCAACAGAAAGCTTTTTGAGGAATATTTGGATAGAAAAGTAACTGTATTTGATGAGGCTCATAAGATAGAAGACCAAATTATCCAGTTTGTTGGATTTGATATTTTTAGTGGCCAAATAGATGAGTGTAATTTGAATTCTGAAAAATATGATTACACTGATTTGGATTCAATGATAAAATTAACTGATGACATGGCATATTCATATGCCAAAAAAATCAAAGACATCAAACAAAGTGCTGCGTTTCAAAATAACCCTGATTACGAACTAATCACAGGATTGGAGCGCAAACATGACAGGTCTGCCCAAGCAAAAATCGACATCATGTCAGATAAGGATAATTTTGTTGTAAATGATCCTATCAAAGACTTGAATGGTAATTTTAGAACTATATCTGTAAAACCTATTGATGTTTCAAAGTTTGCAAAATCATTTTTTGAAACTGAATACCAACTATTCATGTCTGCCACCATTGACAAATCTAGTTTTTGTGAAAACATGGGACTGTTTCAAGATGATGTTGCATTTGTTGATACGCCAAAATCTCCTTTTTCAATTGAGCATCGGAGTATTGATCTTTTAAACATAAGACGGCTAAGTTATGGTTCTACAGAAGAAGATGAACTTGAGGTGATTAAAACAATTGAAAGGATAATGGATGAACATTCTGATGAAAGAGGGCTGATTCTAACCTCGTCCATTCCCAGATGTCAGAATATCCTTCGACATTTGTCACCAAAAAATGCTCAACGCATCAGGCTATGTCATAGTAAAAACAAAGATGGTAAAACTCAAGATGAGGTAATTTCTGAACATGCAGAAGATCCTGTTGGCGTTTTACTCTCGTCTTCCTTGTGGGAAGGAGTCGATTTGAAAGATGATTTGTCAAGATTTCAGATTATTGCCAAGGTTCCTTATCCTAATTACACTGAAAAGAGAACTAGGGCTAAAATGAATAAATTTCCTCTATGGTATACCTCACAAACCCTGACAAAAATTTTGCAAGGATTTGGACGATCAATTAGGAGTGAAGATGATTGGGCAAAAACATACGTCCTGGATACTGCAGCAAACAATGTCTTTTTCAAGGGCCAGCAAATGATTCCAAAAGCATACTATGATGTCTTGGGGATGGATGAAGTCTAAATCTGAAACAATCTACTTTCTGTCTGCACAAGCACATTTGACATAGACCATTTTGAACTCTCCATCTGTTTTTACATTGTGTGACATTGGTTTCCTGCATTGCTGACATTCGGTAAATCCAAAATATTCATCAACTTTGATCATTTTATAATCCCAGGATTTTCTCTCTTCGTTCCAGAATACAGAGTTTATCTCAGAAGGTCCGTCCATGTAATGTTTTCTAGCTTGGTTCATTTAATTAATTTTTTATGGATTTAGATTTTTAAAATCAAGACATTTTTGATCAAACTCATTTAGGTATTTTTTAGCATTAATTTTAGAATCCATGACGTATAATTCACAAGTTTCAGAATCAATTTGTTGAGCAGAGTTGCTACTGTTTGTCATTACCTGTAATGCCAAAACTCCCACCAGTGCAATAATTACAATTATTGCAAACTTACTAGAGTAAATTGATATCACAGGGTTGTATAGTTCTGCCTTTTTAAATATGCAATGATTGAAAACAACATGAACAATCAAGAGACATTCAGCGATGATGACTGGCTGAATACTTTTGTCAACAGAGACAGAACCAGAATGACAGCAGAAACATCACTTAAAACATTTGATCAGTTTTGTCGAAAGTAAATCAGTCAGGATGGAAAATCAAATGAACTTGTGATTGACAAATACAAGGCATGGTTTGAACAAAAAAACAAAAGGTTCAGGATGGAGGTTACTATTATCCAAAACCCGATATTGGAAGTATTTGTCTGTCTCTGAACAAGTTCATCCAATTTATGGTGGGTAAAACATGACGATATCTTGGTATGTTCCAACCCTGTTGCCGGAAAATCCGTATCTTTCAAGGCCAAAAACCCAAGAACCTAGAAACTATGCTCTGGATGTGTCAAAAACCCTGAAATTATTCATACAAATACTGATCTTGTTTATGATCCAGAAGAAAACTCTTGGGGTGCATAGTTTACGTTTGAATCAAAAACTGGCGGAAATTCAATGGTATGGTTTTTGTCGAATGCAATCCGAAATAGGTTTTGATGCGATATGACTTCTCAAAAAAATATCCGCTTCCGGATAAAATCTGCTGTCGAGCGATACCAGGACTATGTCAAACTGAATCGAAACATGCTCTTATCCATTCTTTCTGCAATGTTTGTCTCGTCATTGTTCTCTCAGGCCATGAAAGGGCAAGCAGAATATGTCAATGCCACATTGACAATTACAATAAGCTATACAGTATACTATGTGATATTTGGAACTCTCTATTACCGAGATAACAAGGAAAAATATCTCACAGACGCTGGTACAATAAACAACAAGAAACTTCGTAAAGACTTTATCAAAATTGTATCCTCTATAGGGGGAGCTGAGATTATTTATTTTTCATCAAGATGGCTTTCACATTATCATTTTTTGAGTATTGGCTATGAGCCATTTCTGGCATCAATAATCTCTCATGTGATTGCAGCAACCCTGTTTGTATTGGCAGTTAACATTGGAGTCTATTTTACAAAATTGCACAAGAAAGATACACAGAATACTTGATATTTTGTGAAAACAAGACCAAAACAAACATTGCTAAAGTAATCTAAACAATCTGATTTCAATTTAATCTAAAATAATTCCTAGTTTTCAATGATTGATTTTATTCTTAGAAGTGTATTTTTAGTAAAATCCATGTTTGTCTAGTCATATCTCTTTACTTGGAAACACATTACCAAGTGTCTGAATTTCATCCTTAACTTTAACCTTGATAGGAATTGATGGAATATTTTCTGAATGTAATATTGATTTGAGTTGAGTCTGTGTAAACCATTGACTCCTAAAACCTAAACTGTTGTGAAAAACTCGATTTTCTTCGTCAAAAGAGTCATCATCTATTTTTCTTATCATGGGCATCATGGGGGTATACAATAGTGGTGCCACAAAACCAAAATCATCTCCATTAAATGCAGTAACTATAACCAAACCTTTCGGTCCTGCAATTTTTCTCATGTTATCTACAAATGACTGTCTTTTGTCATGTGGAATCACTCCAAGTGTATTATACAAACACATCACGATGTTAATGCGTTTTGAATTAAAATTGTCTGAAAGTTCAGAGTCCGTCAAGTCTTGCTGTAAAAATTTGATATTGTTTGGATTTCCATCATGATTTTCTTTTTTTTGATTGGCACGTCTTATCATGGGTTCTGACACCTCTACTCCTACAAACTCTACAGAGTCTTTTTGGAGTGTTTTGTCCAGTGCAAATATTGCCCTGCCAGTACCTGCACCCATATCTATGATTGAGCAGTTCTTATTAGATTGACAAATGTTTCTGCAGAGTTTGGAGAGAACTTCTATTTCCTTGTCAAGATACCCACTGATTAAGGGATCTTGATTATCTTCAACACTCTTGTCATAATCTGATGCCATGTCATCCCAAAGACCCTCTTTCATTGTTTAGATTTTTTAGAATTTGTATATTGATTTTGTGATTGTTTTTGATTTCTAGAATTTATAACAAGAAATTGTTCCGACAATATTGATATGTCTAAATGACTTTTACGAGAAGCATCAAAAGTTTATGCACAAAAAAGGAGGATACCATTTTTAGTGATTATCGATAAAAATAGAAATCCACTTTTGGTGGCTAAATTTTTGATAATGACTATCGTAATGATATGTTAGGATTTGTTGGGAATATAGTATAAATTCAACCAATCTTATTTTTTTATATGTCTGAAGAAACTACCCGAGTTCTGAACCACCATCTCTCGTCATTTGCTAAAGGCGATGTTGTTGAAATCATGAAAGATTATACTGATCAAAGCATTCTTTTTACACCTGATGGGATGCTAGAGGGGTTAGAAAAAATAAAAAACCTCTTTGTAGATTTTATTCCAAATTATCTCCCTCCTGGCTCAAATGTAAAAATGATTAGACAGGATGTTAAAGAAAACATTGCCTACATGGTTTGGTCAGGTGAATCCGAAAATTATCGATTTCCAATTGGAACTGACACCTTTGTTATCAAAGATGGCAAGATTATCTCCCAAACATTTGCTGCAAAAATAGATCCAAAAAATTAGTCCTCTTCAAGGTATTTTGAATTCAAGAAAGAAAAATATGGAAAAAATGAAGTCGATGAGCTTCGCGGTAATTATTAATTTTACTGTAAAAGAAAAATTTTCAGAAGAATTGAAAAATATCTTAAAGAGATTCTTCCTGACACACGTTCTTTTGAAGGATGCTTAGGTGCTCAATTATTTGAAAATAAGGAATCCCCAACTAAGATGATCATACATTCAAAATGGACTTCTGAGGAAGCAGATAAAAAATACATGGCATGGAGGACGGAAACAGGGGTGTTTGACGAGGTTGCTCCAATGTTAACAGGCCCTCTAAGTACAGAATTCTATAATGTCCTTGATGATTAGTTCCAAAAGCGGTTCAAACTTTTTTTTGGGTTCAGATTATCTTTAAGAGATCTCATTAATGAAAAAGTAGACATTCTTTAAATGCTGTAAAAAAAGTTATTCTGTTGAAATTTGTTTTAATTGCATTGATTCCATTGATTTTGTCTATGGGAGTCGTACCTGCAATTCCATTTGCCCAGGCGGATCAAATTCCAAAATGGATCCAGGATACAGTTGTTTGGTGGTCTGAAGGTCAAGTTTCAGACCAAGAATTTCTTTCAGCAATGGAATTTCTGATTCAAGAAGGAGTAATCAAAGTACCAATTGAACTTAAATCTAATCATTAGGTTAAATATTTAGAAATTAACTGTGATTGGTAGATTTTCAAATACAATATTCGTAATTCGTACTCAAAATAAAAATAAAAAATGGAAAA
>JBOEHF010000139.1:0-7279 GCA_050633805.1 Candidatus Nitrosopumilus sp. | reverse complement strand
TACACTGTTGTCATGAATAGTTTTATAGAAAATATTTTCTTCAACAGTTAGTTTGTTGTATAGTTCAGAATTTAGTTTGATAGAATCTGCAATCTTTACAAGTTTGCCTCTTCTCATTCTAAATAATTCTAGCATCATACTTTCAACTTTGTCAAAGTCATCTTTGTTTAGTTGAGTCATTGATTCTTTTAGTTTGATGTAAAAGTGAGGATCAAGTGTAGATATTTGATATTCTCCAACCATTTTCTCTTTAGACAATGCTTGTTTAAGTTGGGTAATCATATCTGGAGAATCTAGTGTTCCTATGTTATGTTCAGAGAGAATCTTTCCCACCCATTGGGGCATGTTGTTTGTATCACCCTGATTTCCTTCAATTTTCATGCCTGCAACATTATACTTGAAATCCTGATTTACTGTAACTTTAGCATCCTTTAGGTGGTATCCAATTAAATGCACTTTTTCTACTTTGCCTATTTCCATTTGAGATCACTTAATCTGATTTAGATCCTCAAGTATCGGATCGATCAATTCTGTTAACAATTTAGTGAGATCAATTGATCCTAATTAATTGCAGGCTGATCGTGCATAATATGTGCCATTTTCATTTTAATGTACAGCATATCACAATAACCAATTCGGATTTATTAATGGGAATTAGCACTTGAATCACATGACTGCAACTGGAATGTGGGTAGAAAAATACAGGCCAATGAAACTCTCTGAAGTTGTAAATCAAACTGAAATAATTGGCAGTCTAGAATCTTTAATTAAAGATCCAACAGACATGCCACACCTGATGTTTTCAGGCTCTGCGGGAGTTGGAAAAACTACTGTTGCATTATGTATTTCTAGACAAATTTTAGGAGAGAATGCCAAAGATTACACTTTGGAGCTTAATGCATCTGATGAGAGAGGGATCGGGATGGTCAGAGAAAAAGTGAAGAAATTCTCCAGATTTGCAGGAATGGCAGATGTTCCATTCAAAATTATCATTTTAGATGAAGCAGACGAGATGACTGCAGATGCCCAAACAGCACTTAGAAGAATTATAGAAGATACTGCAAAAATTTGTAGGTTTATTTTCATTGCCAATAATATTTCAAAAATCATAGACCCAATTCAGAGTAGATGTGCTACTTTCAAGTTTACATCGATTCCTGAAGAAGATGTGATTAATAGACTGGAAGAAATTGCTAAAAAAGAGAAGGTAAGATCAGACAAAAAGGGACTCAAAGCAATTTATGATTATTCAGAAGGTGATTTGAGACATGCAATTAATTTGCTGCAGGCAACTGCAAGTCTTGGTGCAATTACTGTAGAAAATGTAAAATCCTCAGCAGGATTGACAAAAACTACTGATGTTGATGAAGTTCTAAAAATTGCACTTTCTGGAAAAGTACCAGAAGCCAGAGAAAAGATGATTGAGTTAATCAAAGTGTATGGAATGTCTGAATCGGATTTTTTAAAATATCTAAACTCTGCAGTGTTCAAATCAAAACATGACAAACTAGGAGATATTTTAGAAATTATTGCCAAGTATGATTATAGAGTTCTAGTTGGTGCGAATTCTGAAATCCAACTATCTGCGATGTTAGCAGAACTAGCTAAAGTGGAAAATTAAAAACGCAGAGAGAGGGATTTGAACCCCCGTATGCTTGCGCACACAGGCTCTCAAGGCCCGCGCCCTACCGAGCTAGGCGACCTCTGCAAAAAATATTGGATAAAAGCGGTTAAAATCTGTTGAGGTAAAATAGAAAAATAAGAAAAAAGAAAAAAATTCTTTTTAATCGTGTGCGTGTGGGCCGCCGCCACCTACCATTTTTACATAGGTGCCGTCAGCTTTCTCATGCCATTCCAAGTTGGATGCTTCGATTAGGATAGCTCCTTCAGGACAGATTTCTTGACAAGCCATGCAAACAGTACAATCGTGTTCTCTGATTGGTTGTGATTTGTCTGTATAATCTAATCTTTCATCTTGTTCTGTTAGACCAGTGCCGTCAAAAGTTTCTCCCAAGCATTGTGCTGCTGGAATATCTTTTTCGGTTCTGTACCATTGGAAAGTTTGTACTGGACATACACTCATGCATGAACCAGCTGCAACACAAGAGTCCCAATCGACTGCAACAGTAGTACCGTGAATTCCTAGAGGAACTTGTTCTTCTCCTCTTGCTTCATAGGCTGCTTTTACATCATCGTTTGAGAATGCTGCACCGTCAGTTCTTCCGTCACCCCAGATGAAGTGTTTGTTTTCACCATCTGAATGTGATGTTTTACCTTTAGGCTTTACATCATTGTGACAAAAATCTTCAGGGATTTGTAGATCTACCATGAAAAATAATATTTTGAAATATTATTTAAATCTAGACAAAATTAGTGGAGACTAAATTTAAAAAACATTGAAAAATCAAATTTCTAGGTTAGATTGCAAATTTACAAAGTTTTTGCAGCACTTTCATGTTTTTCAACGTTTGATTGATCAACTTTGATAGCTGCCGGAGGGCATACCGAAACGCATGCCATGCACCAAATGCAATCATGTTCTCTGATCGGATCTGCTTTATCTGTAAGATCTTTGCGCTCGTCTTTTACATCACTGCCAGTTCCTGCAAAGGTTTGACCAACAACATCTTTTGCTGGGATGTCTTTTTCGGTTCTGTACCACTGAAAAACTTGTACAGGACAAGCCTCGATACAAGCACCATCTGCAACACAAGAATCCCAATCTACTGCAACCATAGTACCA
Organism: Candidatus Nitrosopumilus sp.; assembly: GCA_050633805.1. Taxonomy (GTDB): domain Archaea; phylum Thermoproteota; class Nitrososphaeria; order Nitrososphaerales; family Nitrosopumilaceae; genus Nitrosopumilus. Next base: position 4,536 of record JBOEHF010000139.1, on the reverse strand, counting down.
CTGACACCCAAAGGAACTTGTTCTTCTCCTCTTGCTTCATATGCTGCAACAACATCAGCATCAGCTAAAGTTTCAACTTGTGAACCATCAGTGTTTTTGGTTTTGCCTGGGCCCCACATGATATGGAAATTTCCATCATCGAGGTTAATTTTTCCGAGTGGCTTTAGGCCTTCAGGAAAATTTTCTGCTATTGGCATGATACAATTTTCTTAGGATTATTATTTAAAGCTAGATAGATGTATTGTGAACATACAAGTTAACTACAGATCTATCAGGAAGGAAAAATTCCTTACGTTCATAACGATCAAAGATCAATTCTCTGGATATGGATATTATCAAGTTTGATGTGTATAGAGGACCAAATCTTGGAGTATACGTTAGTGTAAACAATAGTATTGGATTAGTACCAATGGGGTTTGCTCAAACTAAAGCAGATAAACTTGCAGAATATCTAGATATTCAAATTCATCACACTGCAATTGCAAATACAAGATTAATTGGAGCATTATCAGTAATGAACAATAAAGGAATTTTATTACCTACTACTGCTTACCAAAATGAATTTGATTATTTGAAAGATGAAACTGATTTAGAAGTTGGAGTTTTAGATTCCAAGCTTAATGCTCTTGGAAATATCATCTGTGCAAATGATAAGGGAGCAGTGGTTTCACCGTGGTTGTCAAAACAAGATTGTCAAACAATTTCAGATGTTTTGGGAGTTGAGGTAATCCAGAAGAAAATTGCAGGATTTAATCAAACAGGAGTTGTTATTGTTACAAATAATTCTGGAGCTGCAATCCATCCAGAAGCAGATGAGGAAGATATGAAGACCATATCCAATGTGCTAGGCGTAAAAATTGAGCCAAGTTCTATCAATAGTGGAATTCCCTATGTATCATCAGGCATATTGGTCAACGATCATTGTGTAGTAGTAGGTTCTTTGACTAGTGGACCAGAGATAATGATGTTAACTAGAGCGTTTCTAAATTAAGAACGGATTTTGGATCTTCAGTTAATTTTTCTAAAGATATAGTTCCTTCAGTTCCATTAATCATATCTTTGAGAACTACATTTCCATTTTCTAGTTCTTGAGGACCAACAATAATTGCAAATTTTGCATTTGTAGCAATATCCATTTGTTTTTTCATGTTACGTCCTGCTAAATCAATGTCTGTAGGAATGTTGTTTAGTCTCAGTAGGGATGTAATAGAATGGGCAACCTTTTTCATTTCATCATTGATGTATAATACTGCAACTCTGTTCTGTTTTGATTCAGGGATGATTTTTTGCTCTTGCATTGTTAACATGATTCTTTCAACACCGCCTGCAACTCCTGTTGCACCAATGTCTTCTCTATTGAATGCTTTAGTTAGTGTATCATATCTTCCACCTCCAGCTAGTGCACCTAATTTTGAATTTTTATCAAATACTTCAAAAACAATTCCAGAATAGTAATCTAGACCTCTTACAATTCCAAAATTAATTCTAACATTTGAAACTCCTCTATTTTCTAATGAATCAATTAAAGCTCTTAGTTCATCCCAAGACTCTAATTGGGTAGTGTCAAATATTTTTTCTATTTGTTCTATACTTCCTTTGATTTGTGAGAATTCTAGAATCTTTTCAAGTTTTTTAGTCTCATATCCTTTTTCTTGGAATTCAGTTAGGATTTGTTCTTTTGATTTTTTTGCAATCTTGTCAACTGCACGTAAAATATCAGCAACGAGTTCAGGATCTTTGGAATCAAAGACTTTGTTAATGTAAGATTCCACGAGGTTTCTGTGATTGATATCAATTGTAATATCTTTGAGTAAAAGAGAATCAAATAACCTAGAGGTTATCTCGATTATTTCGGCTTCTGACTCTAGGCTTGCTTTGCCATAAACTTCGATATCCCATTGATGAAAGTATCTGTATCTTCCTTTTTGTGGCTCGTCATAGCGAAATACTCCACCAAATGCAGAGATTTTTGCCGGGAGTTTCATTGATTTTTGGGAAGCTGCATATCTTGTCAATCCCATCGTAAAGTCAAATCTTAATGCAACTTCTCTATCACCCTTATCTTTGAAATAGTAAATCTCATCACGAATTCCAGGGCCAGATTTTGTCTCTAGGGTAGATAACAATTCAATCGGAGATGGATCCATGAATGAAAACCCATACAGGTTCGACAGTTTCTTGAAATGCGACCTAATGTGTTCAATGCTTGCATTTTCTTCCCCTTCAAAGTCTTTCATTCCACGTGGCAATTCCAAGATGATTAGATGTCAGATGGTAGTGATTTAGATATTTCTGTGATTTCTAGCAATATGATTAAGTGAACACAAATGATTTTGAGCGCATTATCATGAAAATTACAGTAAAAGAAGGATGGAGTGAGAAAAGTAAGTTGTCAATTATTTCCATAATTGGAATCTTAGTTGTAATAATTGTAGTTGTAATATTAGATTAGTTTCTTTTTGGAGAAAATGCAGATAACCAAAAGTGCATGATTTTTCTATTTAGTTCTACAAATGTATCTGCATTGTCATTCCAAGTCTTAGTACTGTTTTTTACAGATTCTATGTTCGATATTGCAAGTTTGTTGCAAACCTCTCTATATTTTAGTCCTTCTTCACTCATGCTTTTAAGAAGGTCATTTGTAGCTTTTGGCATTTGAAATTCAGAAGTGTTGACAAATTCTTTGAATAGTGATGTGTTTGCAGTAACTGTATTTCTCCAGGATTTGTAGAATTCATTTTGTAAATCAAATAGAGTTTGTTGAATATGTGGAACCCAATGTTCAAGTTCTGTAAAATATTTTTTGTTTATTTCATCTAATACATCAAAACTATTATTTTCAGCCATAGCCTATATATGAAATTTGAAGATTTAAGATTATTGAAGAAATTCGAGGCTAATTTTTCTTTGATTGAATCGAAATTGGTCTCTGGCCATATTTAATAAAAATCAAGTTTGCACTTTCAAAAAGGGATTGTACAGTGGGATAATTTGAATTTCCTATCAGATCATTTTTGATTATATTTAGATAATATCTCTTTTCTTTTATTTGACGAAGTTTTTTTGATTTTGATGCTTCATAGTTTTTTAAATCGCTCAAATTTGCAGAAATGTCACAAAGTTTGATCAGTTTAGCACTAAATGACATCTCTTTGAGTTGAATAACATATGCTTGATTTCTTTTTTTTCTAGTTAATGTCATATCTTTAGATAATGATGATACAATAACGGCAATTTCACTTTCAAACTGTTCATACAAATCATCAAAAGTTGTTTCTGTACTCTCCATAGTTTCATGAAGCCATCCTGCAGAAATAATCTTCTCATCAATTACACCCAAACTTTTGAGACGGTTTACAACGTCTTCAAGATGTTTTGAGTACGATGTATTTCCATCATTTCTTAACTGTCCTGCATGTTTGTTTTTTGCAAATAATTCAGCATTTTTTACTAGATCCAAAATAATTTTCTACAATCAACGGAATTGTATTCTTCAATATTAGGCAAGTAAACTATAATTTCAAAGAAGAATGTCTTTGTTTCATGTCAGTTGAGAAAACTTTTCTTGTAGACGATATTGAGATTTGTAGAATTTTCAATTGGATGGGGATTCATACAACATGACAGAAAAGGTTCTGCCAAAGGAAGATTCTGACTTTAATCTTCCAGGAAGAATGGATGAAAGTAATTCTGCTATTTTTGAATCTGAAATAGAGTCAAAGTCAAAAAACAAGTCACTTGCAATATTTGGGATTGCCTTTGTTTTAGTATCTGTAGGAATATTTTCGTATTATTTTCTAAATCAAGCAGAGATTGATTCAGAAATTATCAACAATACTACATTTAAGACGTTAGAGGAAAAAATGGCAGAACATTATGGTGTTGGACAGTTTGGGAGTGATCATGCACATGCTGCAATAGTGGTCTTTGTGAATGGCGATAAAATTGATTTTTCACATCCACAGTTTCAGATTCAAAGCAAATACATTCATTTTGAAAACGATAATTCGTATTTGATTCACAAACATGCAACTGATGTTCCATTAGATATGCTATTTGCATCATTTGGGCTAAAGATTACACCTGAATGTATTGAGTTAGCATATCAAAAAGTTCCTACTCAATATTGTATTGATAGAAATCATTCTATGAAATTTTTTGTAAATGGAAAATCACATTCAGACATTAACTTATATGAAATTAGACACAATGATAGGATTTTGATCTCATATGGAGATTCAAAATTTGTTTCAGAGCAATTAGAATACTTAGATAGACTAGAAATTCACGATATTCCAAAAATAAACAAACTGGTTCCTGGAAAAGATATCTCTGTTTGATTCTAGAAAAAAGATTCAATGAATAGTGATCCTTTTAGCGTATAATTCAAAGAAAAATTATGATTGATTGTGCTCACACATGGAGAAAAAAACTTCGACTGCAAGAATTAATGATTGTTGCAAAAAGAGAGCTCGATGCACGAGAAGAGATTGATTTGGTTTATGAAATTCTAGAAGATGAGATGGAAACACGTTG
>JBOEHF010000138.1:0-7154 GCA_050633805.1 Candidatus Nitrosopumilus sp. | reverse complement strand
TTATAAATCATTGAGATATAATTTTGCGGTAAGTATGCCCACACAAGTTACATGAAATTCTGATCGACTTGACAGATGCTCTTCCTAAACGAATTCGGGAATTTATTCCAGGTGCAATAAAGGATTTACATTTTTTGCAAAAAACCAGTCTAAGAGAATATGGCATTCTGATTTTGTGTCTGGTGCTAATTCTCCTTGCAAGATAAGCTTGTCTCTGAGAAAGATGGGGATTTATTTTTGCATTAGTTATTGCGTTTTTAATTAAAATTTGCATTCTCTCCATTGCAATTTTTCTGGTGGACTGTTTCACATTAATCCATTAAACTAGACCTAAAAATTGGTTCTCATAAAGGTAAAAGAATGCAGTCAGCGGGATTCGAACCCGCGTCACAGGGTTGGAAACCCCGAATACTAACCAGGCTATACTATGACTGCAATAGAATGCAAATTTAATTTCCTACATAAAAATGGTTTTTTCATACTCGTATAGTATTCTAGCAACTACAACATGTCCTTCAAATGATTCATCACTAACTGAATAAAGATCTGTGATTTTATTTTGGACTGAACCTGAAAAATGTCCCTTTTGAAATCCTCCAAGCACGATACAGGCGTTATCAGTAATCTCTTTTGCAATATTTTCATATGTACTTTTTGTGCCTTGTGTTGAAAAACCAATTATTTTTGAGGGATTCATCTCTTCAATTAATTCAGAGAATGTTTTTTCTTCAATTTTTAACAAAAGATCATCTTGTTTTGTTGTAATTTTTTTTTCTTGATATAATTTTTCTATTACACCTTCAAATCTATGATATGATTTAGGAATGTGTACATTTTCACCAAATGATATTACATTATCATCAAGTGTGTGGACAAAAAGTTTCATTTTATTTTTAAGATATAATGGAATAGTTGTCGCTTCTAAGATTGAAAAGTGTACAAGATCAGGTCTTCCTCTTTTTAATTCATTTTCAATTCCTTTCATAGCTGCAAAGTGCCATGAATTATCAAGTAAGATTTCTGATGGATGTTTTCCTAGTTTTCTTGCATGAGAAATTATTGATGAGTGATGTTTTAATTCATCTGGAACTAGTTCTAATGAAGATTCAGATAATACTAAAGAAATCATTTTAGTTAATCATTTGAATTTGCTTCTTAAATTCATTCCAGCTTGGCTTAGTAGTGCCATCATTATTTATTAATCCAGAACTACAAATGTAGTTGCTCAATCTTTCAGCTACATGTTCACTGCTTCCAAATCCAGAACCCCCAACTGTAAGGGTATCATCTCCTATTGTTGGATCTTCTACTATGCAAGTTCCTTCTGGTCTATCATATTGCCTATACCAAGTAAAAAATTCAATCTCAGATTCATTTTCAGTAAAGAATTCAAAGGATTTCTCCAAAAATTCTGCTTGTGTATCAGTATTGCCTCCAACAAAATCAGATGTACTCCAACTAATCTCAAAAAGACCCACGGGTTTATCACCTGTCAAATCAAAAATTTGCTGTAATTCTTCTTTAGCTTGTTGAGGAGTTTTTATAATATCATTTAGAGAATTGACTGGAGAATAAGAAAATGCAACAAAATCTCCAATTGATAAATCAGTTACAATGCTTTGCAGGTTTTTGTTTAATATCTGATCTAAGGCAAATGAATTTCCTATTTTTACATCAGGGTGTTTTGATTTTATTTTATCATAAACTCCATTGAATAGTTCTTTGTAAACAGGAATATTTTGCTCATAGAATCTGAATTGGGATTCTGTTTGACCTGCAAGAACTAGAGTGTCTACAATATCATATCTGGATAAAATTTCATCTAATACACTTACAACTCTATCTTCACCTATAGAATTGATAGAGGGTTTCCCAATCCAATTAGGAAAAGGTCCAAGTGTTTCACCATTGATTATAGAAAAGTATAGGGTAACCTTGAGATCATTTTTTTCATTTAGACCCATAAGAATATCAGATTGTTTCCAATCAAATTCCCCACGTTCCGGTTCAATTAAATTCCAAAACAAATAGACATTACTTCTCCCAATTCCAGAATCTGAAGCTTTAGTGTATGTCTCATCTAATTCTTGTAATGTTGTAGGTTGATTTGGAGAATTAATTACTAGACCAATTTTTTCATTTGTTTGTTGAGAAGAAACAATTTCTGTACCAGTACCATTCAAAATTATAGCTGCAACACCAATAATGACTCCTATGCCTATAATTACACCTAGGAATTTTTTATCCACATAAGATGAAAAATAAAAGAAAGTAAAAAAGTTGTGATTCTGTTATTTATCCAGAAGTACAACCACTGTATCCACATTCAATGCAGATACTACAACCTTCAACAAATACTAGGTTGTTTTTACATGTTGGGCACAGACGATCTTCAGAAACCTCTTCTACTTTTGGTGTTTCTATTGTAATTTCTTCGTCATGAACCTTCAATGCTAATGCAGCATTGACTTGTGATTTGATGTATGGATTTGTAATGTTTTTAGTTACAAAGTCAGTCATGTACTCACTTGGCGACACTTCAAACGTCTTTGTTGCATTTTCACTTGTCATATGAAGAACTTGTTTGTGTCTAGAACCATCACGATAAACAGTCATTCCTTTTAGACCAATTTCGTGTGCTAATAGATATGCAGATTTTACATCTTCTACGGTTACATCGTATGGCATGTTGATTGTTTTTGCAATTGCATTNNCCAATCCAATCTTGCCATACGCCTTGAGCCATAAGATGATCAGCCCAATGGATATCCATTGCTGTAACAAAGACATCTTGCATCCACTGAGGAATCTCATCAATTCCTTTCAATGAACCATAGTTGTCTGCAATCTTTTCAAGAATTTCATCAGTATAGAGACCTTCTTCTTTTAATGCTTCTTCAAGAATCTTGTTTGTATAGAAGAATCTTCCAACAGTGACTCTCTTTTCAAATACTAGAGCAAATGCAGGTTCCATTCCATTTGAGCAGTCTGCAATCATAGATAGTGTTCCTGTTGGAGCTACAGTTGTGGTTAGAACATTTCTAATTCCATTCTTTTGGATTTTCTCAATTAATGGATCCCACTCGTAGGAATGAGCATCCTTTGATTTCTCATAGTATCCAGATACTGGGATTTTACCTTCAGGGAATTCTGTTTTTGCACAAAGTGGGAATTCTCCTCTGGCAGAAGCAAGGGCTACACTTTCTTCCATGGAATAATATGTTAGGGCTTCAGAAAGTTTTGATTGTAATTCATAGCCTTCTTTAGAATTGTATGGGATTTTGAGTCTGTATAGTAAATCAGCAACTCCCATTACTCCTAATCCAATTCTTCTGGATTCTTTTGATGCTACATTGATTTCTTGGACAGGGTAATTATTTACATCGATGATATTATCCAAGAATCTTGTTGTCTTTCTGATAATTTCTTCATATCCTTGCCAATCAAATTCATAAGATCCATCTGCTTGTCTTTTTGCAAGATTTACCAAGTTGATAGAGCCCAAGTTACATGATTCGTACGGATAGAGACTTTGTTCTCCACATGGGTTTGTTGCTCTAAGCGGTGCTTGTCTGGCTTTAGCAAATACATTGTATTTGTTAATTTGATCAAAGAAGATCAAACCAGGTTCTGCACTTTTCCATGCAGATAATGCGATTAGATCAATTAGTTGATGTGCATTAATTTCTTTTACAGGTTTTTTGTCACGTGGACTACGTAAAACATAGTTGCCATCAGTTGTGTTAACAAGTGCATGCCAAAAGTCTTCCCAGATTCCAACACTTATGTTGAAATTTTCTAAAACTCCTGCTTCTGTTTTGTTTGTGATGAATTTTTCAACATCAGGATGCCATGCTTCAATAATTCCCATGTTTGCACCACGTCTTTTACCACCTTGTTTAACAACTTCAGTTACAGTGTTGATAATATTCATGAAAGATACTGGACCAGATGCAACACCAGATGTTGATGCAACAATATCCCCCTCTTCACGAAGATCAGAATAGTTTATTCCTACTCCACCACCTGACTTGAAGATTAATGCTGCATCAGAAGTAGACTTCATGATTTCCTCCATGCCGTCATTCATTCCTAGCACAAAGCATGCTGAGAGTTGTCCAAGTCTCCCACCTGCATTCATCATTGTTGGTGAATTTGGTAGAAAGTCTTGGGCAGTCATCATTTCAAAATATTCAGTAATTTTGTCGGCATAACTTTCGAGTTTCTTTCCTGCTAGGAGTGTCAAAAGATCTTTAAAACCTACTTTCATCTGACCTTTGTCTGCAAGAGTCACGTAATGATTAATCAAAGCTCTAAAATGCCATTTATTGAAGAAATAATCTCCTACTTTGAATTTATAATCAAAGGCATCTAGTTTTTCAAGATAAGATTTTGCTTCATCAATATCCTGTTTGTTATGTCCGGATTTATCAAATACTTGAGAATCATATAGCATATCACCAATTCCAACTAGAATTGCGACTCTCTCAAACATTTGTGTTGGAGATTCAATAATCTCACTTTTTGAATTTCTGAAAAGGTATCTTGAAGCAAGCACTCTTAGACAGTTCAAGTCAAATTTCTTAGAGACTGGATCAAGGGCCTTTAGATTCAAGACCTTCATTTTCTCGTCTCTTAGTTTTCTTCTCTCATGTCGGTAAACGATGTATGCCTTTGCAATATCACTATTGCCGCTATCGATTAAAGTTGATTCTACAATATCTTGAATATCTTCAACTGTAGGTGATCTAGAGCTTGTAAATCCTTGCTCTACTAACTTGTTAACTACATCATTTGCTAGTTTGTCGGCAACGCCACGATCGGCTTTAGAGGTGGCTGCCAGTGCCTGATAAATGGCATTTGAAATTTTATCTTTATTGAAAGCCGTTACTGCGCCACTGCGCTTACGGATCTCACTGATCGTATTTTCTATTTGTGAATTATCCATTATAATCTCTCCGCAAGGGTTAGAATGAATGATGATAAAAACTGTATGTTAGATTTACCTAAAACATCTGTAGAAAAAAATTGACAACGCTACAATCTGTATTGGAGGGGTTCTAAAGGACATGTTATCAGTAGATTCACACGATGATCGTACAAGATCTCAATGATAGTATCCAATTAATCAATAAGAAAACATGATAAACAAGAAATACATAATTTGTAAATTTTAATCATACAGATAAGGTTAAAGTAACATTACTCTAGAGTATAATAGGAAATAAGTAATTCATCTATATGGATCAACTCTTGCTAGTGTTTTTAATTATTTAATACGTAACTGCTTATTGTTCTTCCTGCAATGGTTAGTATATATTTCATAAAAATTCTGTTAAGTTTTCACAGTTTTGATTTAAAAAAATTGACACCGCTACTATGAAGTTCATAATGATATAAAATTACCAATAATAGACGATGATCGCAATTGATGAAAATGATCAAAAAGTTTTGAAAAGTGATCGGAATTGGTTTATCATTTACGATTTTCAGACAACATAAGGAGACTTACACTTTGGACATTTGTCATCAAACTGTTCATCTTTGAAACCACATTCACCACAAATTGCAGTATGTCTTACAGGTCTGAAAGACGGGGTAAGTTCTGAGGTTTTCTCTAGGGATTTTTTGATTTCCTCAACCTTTGCATTTTTATCTATATCTAAAGTAACAAGCAATCCACCATTGAGCAATTTTGAGAGTTTGTTACACTCAGAAATAGGCTCACTTTTGTTAGTATAATCAGATACTTCAGATGCATTAACTACTACACCTTGAGAATAGAAATCAGCATCCATTGAATTTAAAGAGGAATTTTTACCATATTTTTCACCATCAAGGGTTGCAAATCTAGCAGATCCTTCAGTTTCAGTCATGCAAATAGCTACCGTATCGCCTAATTCTTTGCCTTTTTTGGCACCTACATCAATGGCAGTTTCAATGACTTTGTGAAGGATATCTCGTCCTTCTTTGTTATCTTGGAATCCAAGTATGTTGAAAACTGCTTCTTTGAGTCCTACCAAGTTTACAACTAGTGACACTGAACTTCTCTGCATGTATTGTGTATTCTTTGCAAGGATTGGGTTGAGTCCTCTTCTTGTAAGATCTGAGATCTCTTTCTTTCTTAGTGCCATTGAAGCTAAAGCTGGTTTCATTAATAGCGCAAGTCTTGCTCTAAAGTAAGTTTCATCTTTGTTTGATTCAAATGCCAATCTTGGAAGATTGATTGAGACAGATTGTAATGTAATTGAAAGTGGACCAGAAGGCTTTGTGGAACCATTTGTAATTCCATAACTTGATGTCTGACCTTTAGCGAACATTACTTTACCACCTATTGATATTATTTCTGCTACTGCTTGTGATACATCAGCAATCTTTCCTTTATCAGTATCAATTATCAAACCAATTTTTGGTATTGGTGTAATCTTTGTGTAATTTTTGTATGCATTAATTATTGAATGAATTATTTTTGTGTCAGAACCTAATTGCAGACGAATTGAAACATCGGTACTAGTTTTATTATATTTTGCAGTTGTTGACGCAGTTGCAAATGCATCAGTTAATTTTTGCTCAAGTTCTGGAAGTGTTTTTGAATATTTTGTAAACAATGAAACTAATCCATCAAGAACAATTTCTTGTGAAGCTTCTTTTGACAGTAATGCAATAACTACAGATAATGAACTTGTAATTTGATCAAGTTGTTTTGATGCAGGAATTCTAGATACATCAAGATATTTTCCGCCAAGATCAATTCCATCTTCAATTAATTCTTTAATGTTTACAAAGATTGTATCAGGTATCATTGACCAAATTCCAGGATTAGAAATATGCAAGTCGCCAGAAAGATGCGAGTCTGCAACATCTTTTGGTAAAACGTTTGTTAAAAGATGCTCAGCAAATACTCTTTGTCCAGTTTTAAACAGAAGACCTTCTGCACCATTATCTACATCATCTAAATTTGAAACCATCTCTTGAACATCATACACAGGCAGACCTAGGCGTGCGAGTTTGTTCCTATATTCTTCATGACCGTGCTCAAGTAGCACAGAATTTACCATTTCACGAACTAATGCGCCTGTAAGATATGTGGTCTGATATTTGTAAATTCTATTTTCTACTTCTTCAGTGATTTTTTGTGCTAATTCTAATGGAAG